>NZ_JAAGPP010000010.1:0-107927 GCF_017104975.1 Burkholderia sp. Ac-20344 | reverse complement strand
GGGAATTTAAAAACAAAAACGGCACTGGATAAAATCTCAGTGCCGTTTCCTAACTACTTGATGCTGCTTGGAATTCTTTGGGGTGGCTGATGGGACTCGAACCCACGACGACAGGAATCACAATCCTGGACTCTACCAACTGAGCTACAGCCACCACTGTTACTGCTTTTTGTTCTTCGCTGCTTTTGTGTTTCAGCAGCGAAGAACAAGATTATACGAACACTTTTGAATCTTGCAAAGCTTTTTTTTCAAAAACTTCTTCGGCCTCGTTCAGATACGCGCGCGCCTCGTCGAACACGGCCAGATCGGCACGCGCAAGCTTCTTGTTGTCGGACAGCACGCGACGCCAGCCGCGTGCGCCGGGCATGCCGCGATACAGGCCGAGCACGTGCCGCACGATCGCGCCGAGATAGGTTCCGCGCTTCAGTTCGGCCGCACAGTATTCGATCAGCTTCGCCTCGGCCTCTTCGCGCGTCGGCGCCGCTGCGGTCGATCCGTAGAAGCGCGCATCGACCTCCGCAAGCACGTACGGGTTGTGATACGCCTCGCGGCCGAGCATCACGCCGTCGACATGTTCGAGATGCTGCGCGACCTCGTCGAGCGTCGTGATACCGCCGTTGATGACGATCTCGAGCGACGGAAAATCGCGCTTCAACTGATACGCATAGTCGTACTTGAGCGGCGGGATCTCGCGATTCTCCTTCGGCGACAGCCCCTTCAGAATCGCATTGCGCGCATGCACGACGAACGTTTCGCAACCCGCCTCGGCCACCGTGCCGACGAAGTCGCGCACGAACGCGTAGTCCTCGACCGCGTCGACCCCGATCCGGTGCTTGACCGTGACCGGCACCGACACCGCATCGCGCATCGCCTTCACGCAGTCGGCGACGAGCTGCGGCTCGTTCATCAGGCACGCGCCGAACGCGCCGCGCTGCACGCGCTCGGACGGGCATCCGCAATTCAGGTTGATTTCGTCGTAGCCCCACTGCTCGCCGAGCTTCGCGGCGCGCGCGAGATCGTCGCGCTCGCTGCCACCCAGCTGCAGCGCGACCGGCGATTCGTTCGGCGTGAACGCGAGATGCCGCTGGGCATCGCCGAACAGCAGCGCGCCCGTCGTAATCATCTCCGTATACAGCCAAGTGTCGCGCGTCAGCGTACGGTGGAACGACCGGCAATGGCGGTCGGTCCAGTCGAGCATGGGCGCGACGGATACGCGGCGGGGAGGAAGCGAGGACGGTACGGACATGGATTTCGGGCAACAGGCCGGACGGCACGGAAACAACCTGACATTTTACCGCAAGACGGGCCGTACCTGCCCGGCAGGCAGGCTACCCCTCCCCCAGCTCCGCATCGACCGCCCTGCGCGCCTCGTCGAGCACGCGCTCGATCACGCGTCGTTCGGTCAGCAGGATCCCGTCGACCTTGACGAGCCGCCAGTCGATCCGCACGGCATCGCCCTGCAGCACGCGGTAGTGCGCACGTTCGCCGTCCCAGACCTGCTCGGTCTTCACCTCGATCTCGAAGCCGCGGTACGGCTCGCTGAAATCGCCGAGGTCGCTGCCTCTCGGTTCCATCGCTCGCTCCGTGGCGACGCAGCGCCAGGCCGCCCGTGCGGCCGGCGCCGTGCGCTCAATCGTATTCGTCGGATAAAAAGGATTTGCCATCGGCCGTCAGGTCGACCCGGTCGGCCGCCGCCTGATAGATCAGCCCCTCGTTCAGCAACGCGTAGACGACGTCGTCGAACGCGGCGGGAACCGGCCGGCTTTCACCGAACTGGTCGATCCACTTCAGCGCCTCAATGGCTTCGGGAGAAAGGATGGGGGTCATGCGTTGGCCTCCGGCATCGGTGTCGCTCCATCCTAGCACTTCGTCCGGACGTCGAATACCAAGGCAAACGCGCTGCACAAATGCCGGCCGGCGCCAACGGGCAGGTTGCCCGCGGCGCCGGACCGGCGCAGGACACACGGGCTCAGAGGCGTGCGATCGATACTTCAGTCGATTTCACGAGCGCGACGACTTCCGCGCCGACCTTCAGTTCGAGTTCGTCGACCGAACGGGTCGTGATCACCGACGTGACGATGCCGAACGGCGTCTCGACGTCGACCTCGGAGACCACGGATCCGCGAATGATCTCCTTGACCTTGCCCTTGAACTGGTTACGTACGTTGATTGCAGTGATGCTCATCAGGTTGATCGCTCCGAAGAAAAAGATCTCAGAACGGGCGGCAGCTGCCGCCCGGATTTAAACGGCCCAGCGGATCTGCCCGACCGGTCGAACGTTGTCTGCGTCATGCGCCGTGCCCTGGTCGGCCGCACCGGGCCCGCCGGCGAGCACGCGTTTCAGTACGCGATCCTCCAGCGCCGCAAACGCGGCCGACGCGCGGGCGCGCGGCCGGTCGAGCGGCACCGGCTGATCCAGCGCCACACGCCCCTGCTCGATGAGCAGGATGCGGTCGCCGAGCGCGACGGCCTCCTGCACGTCGTGCGTAACGAGCAGCGCGGTGAACCGATGTTCGCGCCACAACCGCTCGATCAGCGCATGCATCTCGATGCGGGTCAGCGCGTCGAGCGCGCCGAGCGGCTCGTCGAGCAACAGCAGTTGCGGCCGGTGCACGAGCGCACGTGCCAATGCGACACGCTGCCGCTGGCCGCCAGACAGTTGCGCGGGCCAGTCGTTCGCACGCTCCAGCAGGCCGACTTCATCGAGCACCGCGCGTGCCTGGTCGCGCGCGCCACGCCCGAGGCCCAGCATCACATTCTGCAGCACGGTCTTCCACGGCAGCAGGCGCGCATCCTGGTACATGATCCGCGTATCGAGCACGCCGCCGCCCTCGCCGCGCGTCTCGAGCGCGCCGCTGCTCGGCTGCTCGAGTCCTGCGACGAGACGCAGCAGCGTCGATTTCCCGCAGCCGCTGCGGCCGACGATCGCGACGAAGCTGCCGCGCGCGATGCCGAGCTCGACGTTGTCGAGCACCGTGCGTGCGCCGAAGCGCTTGCTGACATCCGACAGCGTCACCGCATCGTCGGGTGCCGGGCTTCCTGCCCGCCGCCGCGCGAGCGGAACGACGGATGCGCTGCCGTCACGTTCGAGGACCGCCGCGTCCCGCGCATCGCCGTCCGTGACGCGCGCCTGCGCCAGTTCGGCCTCGAGGTCTGCGCCGGCAAGCGGGCCGTAGGCGGCCGCCGAAGTCGTCGCATTCATGCCTTTGCTCCTGATTGATAAGCGGGGTGCCAGCGCAGCGTCACGCGCTCGAGCCATTTCGCCAGCACGTCGGCCAGCTTGCCGAGCACTGCGTACAGCAGGATGCCGACCACCACCACGTCGGTTTGCAGGAATTCACGTGCGTTCATCGTCATGTAGCCGATGCCCGACTGTGCGGAGATCGTTTCCGCGACGATCAGCATCACCCACATCAGCCCGAGCGCGAAGCGCACGCCGACGAGAATCGACGGCAGCGCACCGGGCAGGATCACGTCGCGGTATAGCGCAAAGCCGCGTACGCCGTAGCTCTTCGCCATCTCGATCAGGTTCGCGTCGACCGAGCGGATCCCGTGGTACGTGTTGATGTAGACCGGAAAGAACACCCCGAGCGCGACGAGAAACAGCTTCGCCTTCTCGTCGATGCCGAACCACAGGATCACGAGCGGAATCATCGCGAGCGCCGGGATGTTGCGGATCATCTGGATCGTCGAATCGAGCGCGACCTCGGCCGCCTTCGACAAGCCGGTCGCGAGCCCCAGCGCGAGGCCGACGCCGCCGCCGATCGCGAAACCGAACAGCGCGCGCCATGTGCTGACCTTCACGTTCGCCCACATTTCACCCGACGTCACGAGCGACCAGGCCGCACGCACGACCGCCACGGGTTCGGGCAGCACGCGGGTCGACAGCCAGCCGATGCGCGCGCCGACTTCCCATGCCGCCAGCAGCGCGAGCGGCACGAGCCACGGTGCGACGCCTCGCCATGCGCGGGCGGCCACGGCCGCGCCCGTCGTCGACGTTTTCGTTGTCATCGCAGGCCTCCTGTCACTCAGCTCTGGGCCGCTTTCGGCAGATAGCTGTTGCCGACGATCTCGCCGAACGGGCCCGACAGCGGGCCGGTCGCCTTCGCCGCGCCGCTGCCCTTGATCAGCGGGAACACGAGTTCCGCGAAACGGTACGACTCTTCCAGGTGCGGATAGCCGGACAGGATGAAGGTCTCGATGCCGAGATCCGCGTATTCGCGCATGCGCTCCGCGACCTGCTCCGGATTGCCGACGAGCGCGGTGCCCGCGCCGCCGCGCACGAGGCCGACGCCGGCCCACAGGTTCGGATACACCTCGAGCGCCTCGCGGCCGCCGCGCTTGCCGCCGTGCAGCGCGGCCATCCGGCGCTGGCCTTCGGAATCCATGTTCGCGAACGCCTTCTGCGCGCGTGCAATGGTTTCGTCGTCGAGGCGGCTGATCAGGCGCTCGGCATCGCGCCATGCTTCGTCCTCCGTCTCGCGCACGATCACGTGCAGACGAATGCCGAACTTGATCTTGCGACCGCGGGCCTCCGCGCGGGCGCGAATATCGGCGATCTTCTTCGCGACGGCCGCGGGCGGCTCGCCCCAGGTCAGGTAGGTGTCGATGTGATCGGCCGCGATCTCGTGCGCAGCCGGCGACGAACCGCCGAACCACAGCGGCGGATGCGGACGCTGCACGGGCGGATACAGCGCCTTGCCGCCCTTCGACTGCAGATGCTTGCCGATGTAGTCGAACCCGCCGTTGTCGTGCGACGCGGACAGCAGCCCGCGCCAGATGTTCAGGAAATCGTCGGTGATTGCGTAGCGCGTGTCGTGATCCGCGAACAGGCCGTCGCCTTCGAGTTCGGCGGCATCGCCCCCCGTCACGACGTTGATCAGCAAGCGGCCGCCCGACAGGCGGTCGAACGTCGCGGCCATCCGCGCCGACAACCCCGGCGACGCGATGCCGGGACGGATCGCGACCAGGAACTTCAGGCGCTGCGTCGCCGGGATGAGGCTCGATGCAACGACCCACGCATCCTCGCAGGAACGGCCGGTCGGCAGCAGCACGCCCTCGTAGCCGAGCGTATCGGCCGCAATCGCAACCTGCTTGAAGTAATCGTAATCCGCTGCGCGCGCACCTTCGGCCGTGCCGAGATAGCGGCTGTCGCCGTGCGTGGGAATAAACCAGAACACATTCATCTGCTGCTCCTGCTTGACTGTCCTTGCCGGAATTTGAAAAAGACACCGCCCTGCTCGCGTCGCGGACGCGCGGCGCATGCATGGTGTGCGTTCGAATCGGGATGGCTCGCCGGTCAGGCCGTGCAGCGGGCGAGGACGCGATTACACGGCTGTTTCTGGGAAATCAGTCTAGGGATCGGCGCAGGGCTTTGGAACGATTTTTTTGAGCTTAGGTTTTCCGCTTTCGTGATTAGCACGACGCTGGAGCGAATATCGCGGCGGGCGGGCCCTATAATGGCGCACCTATCCGAATAACTCCGCGCGGACGGCCCCGGCCGTGCGCGCCTGCGGTGCACTCATCGATGCAGAAAGTCATCCTGCCATTCCTGTCCGGCTTCCTGGCCGCCCTGTTCTTCCGCGAAGCCACGCTCGCCCTCCTTCATACGGCCGACCTGATCGCCGCAACCGGCTTCTCCACGCAGCCGTTCGCGCCGCTCGGCATTCCTGAATTTGTCGCGAATGCGCTGATCAGCGCGTGCTGCGCGATCCCGATGGCGTGGCTGCTGCGCGTCTCGCCGGAACGCGAGGCGTCGTGGATCGGCGCGCTGGTGTTCGGCGGCATCGTGCTGACGGCCGCCCGCGTGTTCGCGATCGATCCGCTGCGCGGCATCTGGCCGTCGGGCAACATGATGCCCGTGCTCGCGGCCGGCTTCGCGGCGAACGCGGTATGGGGCTTCGGCGCACTCGTGTTCATGCGCGCGTTCATGTCGGACGACGCAGGCGACGAGTAACGCGGGGCGCAAGCGCTATGCCCTTCGACCGCTGACCGGTCGACACCCATGAAAAAGGCCGCCTGCATGTGCAGGCGGCCTTTTCGTTTCCAGCTCGCGCTTCAATCAGTCCGACCGACGTCAGTCCTGCAGATTCCGCAGCGGATGCGTGTCGGGCGTCCACGGACTGTCGAACATCGCGAGCACGTCTGCACGATCGATGTCGGCGGCCGACTTGAAACGCCAGACCGGCTGGTGATCCTTGTCGACGATCAGCGCGCGCACGCCTTCGATCACGTCGCCGCGCGCGAACGTCGAGCGCGTGAGATCGAGATCGCGCCGCAGGCAATCGGCCATCGTCGCGCCGCGTGCGCGTTCGACGACTTCCAGCGACACGGCCATCGACAGCGGCGACAACTGTTCGCGCATCGCATGGGTCGCCTTCTCGCCCCATCCGTCGACGGCCCCGCAATCCTGCTCCGCGTCGAGCGACGCGAGGATCGCACCGATGTCCGGCTGCGCGAAATGCCGGTCGATCCCGGCGCGCGCGTCAGCCAGCGCCGACGTGTCGGGTGTCGGCACGACCTTGTGCGCGGCGGCCGCCTCGGCCACGCACGCGACGGCCTGTGCACCGCTGTCGATGCGCGCGTGACGCAGCGTGTCGAGCAGCGCAGGCAGCGCGGCATCGGGCAGGTAGACGTCGGCGAGCTGCGCGTACAGCGCGCCAGCCGCGTCGAGCGTCGCGCCGGTCACGGCGAGATAGCGGCCAAGCGCGCCGGGCGTGCGCGCGAGGAACCAGCTCATCCCGACGTCCGGGAACAGGCCGATACGCGTTTCCGGCATCGCCATCTTCGTCGAGTCGGTCACGACGCGCAGACCGCCCGTATGCCGCGCCGCCTGCGAAATACCCATGCCGCCGCCCATCACGACGCCGTGCATCAGCGCGATATAAGGCTTCGGATAGGTGAAGATCGTGTGGTTCAGCGTGTATTCCTCGATGAAGAACGTGTCGACCGCATCGCGGTCGCCGCGCTGCCACGCATCGTGGAAGAAGCGCACGTCGCCGCCCGCACAGAATGCACGCGGATGCGGACTGTGCACCACGACCGCGACGACCTCGGGATCGTCGCGCCACGCGTCGAGCGCCTGCTGCATCAGCCGGATCATGCCGACCGACAGCGCGTTCAGCGCCTTCGGCCGGTTCAGTTCGAGATAGCCGATGCGGTTCGCGACAGTCGCGCGTACGTCGGGCTGGGCGGATTCGGCGGCAACGGCAGCGGAAGTGGAATCGGTCATGAGGGCCATCCGGCAAATGGCAGTCGCACGCTCAGTGCGCCTGCATCTTCGAAAACAGGTTCAGCACCACGACGCCGGCGATGATCAGCCCGAGGCCGATCACGGCCGGCAGGTCCGGCACCTGGCGATAGAGCAGCATCGCGACGAGCGTGATCAGCACGATGCCGGCGCCCGACCAGACTGCATAGATGATGCCGACGGGCATCGTGCGCAACGTGAGCGACAGGCAATAGAACGCAATGCCGTAGCCGGCGACGACGAGCAACGACGGCCAGAGCCGCGTGAAGCCGTCCGCCGCGCGCAACGCGGACGTGCCGATCACTTCCGCGACGATCGCGATCGCGAGCCATGCGTAACCGGGAAGCTGCATCGCTCAGCTCCTTGCGAGGGCCAGCACGGCGTAGTCGTGACCGAGTTCGGCACACAGCGCTTCGACGACGAATTCGTGGTCCGCGCGCTGCGGCAGCCCGGACGCGGTGATCGAGCCGATCACGCCGGCGCCGGCGACAGTCAGCGGAAACGCGCCGCCGTGCGGCGCATACTCGGCGATCGGCAACCCGTGCTTGTCCGCCAGCGTCGCGCCCGCCTGCTGCATGCGCAGGCCGATGGCATACGAGCTGCGGCGGAAATGCGCGACGACGTTGCGCTTGCGGCGCACCCAGTCGGCATTGTCGGGCGTGGCGCCAGCGAGCGCCGCGTAGAACAGCGGCTGGCCGAACGTGACGATGTCGATCGCGACCGCATGGCCGCGCGACGTCGCGAGCGCATGCATCCGGTTGCCGAGCGCCCATGCGCGGGCCGGGTCGAAATGGGGAAACACAAGCGCCTGTTCCTGCGCGCCGATCGATTGAAGATCGTGAGCGATGTCCATGAATCCGTCGATACAGTAATGAGAGGCGCATCGGCGCCGATGCGATCGCGCACGGCCCCGCTGCCGCAGAGATGAAACAAACCGCTCGATTCTAGCGCACGCACCCACGCTACCGGCCCCACAAGCGGCGACAAGAAATTGTCAGAAAACGCTTGCACGCATTCGGGATAACCCATATAATTTATTTCTTCGACGGACGCGGGGTGGAGCAGTCTGGCAGCTCGTCGGGCTCATAACCCGAAGGTCGTAGGTTCAAATCCTACCCCCGCAACCAACGTCCAGATTCATGCAAAAAGCCCGGCCCAGTGCCGGGCTTTTTGTTTTTCCGTCGTGCCCCGCCCCTCTTCGCGCGCCCGCACCTTCCGCTGTCGGCGACACGCGGCCTGCACGCGCAGGCGTTCAAGAATGCCGTGCCCCGGTGATACACTCGCATCACCTCGTCCCTTCCACTCGACATGAAATTCTGCTCCGTCTGCGGTCACGAAGTCATCGCGCGCATTCCTCCGGGCGACAACCGCGAGCGCTTCGTCTGCGATCACTGCGGCACGATCCATTATCAGAATCCACGCAACGTCGTCGGTACGGTGCCGGTCTGGGGCGACCAGATCCTGCTGTGCCGCCGCGCGATCGAACCGCGCTACGGATTCTGGACGCTGCCGGCAGGCTTCATGGAAATGGGCGAGACGACAGCCGAGGCCGCCGCACGCGAAACGCTCGAGGAAGCCGGCGCGCGCGTCGAGGTGCAGAACCTGTTCACGCTGCTCAACGTGCCGCACGTGCACCAGGTCCACCTGTTCTACCTGGCGCGGCTCACCGATCCGGCGTTCGAGGCCGGCGAGGAAAGCCTCGAAGTGAAGCTGTTCGACGAAGCCGACATCCCGTGGGACGAGATCGCGTTCCCGACCGTCAGCCAGACCCTGCGATTCTTCTTCGCCGATCGCGCCGCGGGCGACTACGGCGTGCACACCGGCGATATCTTCCGCTCGCTGCGCAACGGCTGAGCCCCCGCCCCATGGTCCCCTGGCTCGGCCCGGACGATCCGTTTCCGCCCATCGAACGCGCGCTCGGCCCCGCGACCGGCGCGCCGGGGCTGCTCGCCGCGAGCGCCGACCTGCTGCCGTCGCGCCTCATCGACGCGTACCTGCGCGGCATCTTCCCCTGGTATTCGGACGGCCAGCCCGTGCTGTGGTGGAGCCCCGACCCGCGCATGATCCTCGTGCCGGCGGAATTCAAGGTGTCGCCTTCGCTGCGCAAGACGCTGAAGCGCGTGCTGCGCGAGCCGGAATGGGAAGTGCGCGTCGACTACGACTTTCCGGGCGTGATGCGCGCGTGCGCGCAGGCGCCGCGCCGCGGACAGCGCGGCACGTGGATCACGGCCGAAATCATCGACGCGTACACGTCGCTCTACCGCTCCGGCAATGCGCACAGCATCGAGACGTGGCACGACGGGCGACGCGTCGGCGGCCTGTACGGCGTGTCGTTCGGGCGGATGTTTTTCGGCGAGTCGATGTATGCGGACGCGACCGACGCATCGAAAATCGCGCTGGCCACGCTCGTCGCGCACCTTCGCGAGCAGGGGCTGGAGATGATAGACTGCCAGCAGAATACGTCGCATCTAGCGTCGCTCGGCGGCCGCGAGATCGCACGCAAGGCCTTTGTCGCTCACGTGCGCAGCGCGGTAGCCGAACCGCCAATTCCGTGGCAGTTCGACAAGCGCGTGCTCGCCGCGCTGACGGGCCGCACCGAAACGGCGGCCCCTTCCGGGATCGAGCGCTAGCGCGGCACTCCCTCCCTGCAACGAGAGCTGCCCATGACTCACCCGACTGAGCTGCCGCTTTCACCGCTTTCGGCGCTGCAATTCTATGCAACGGCGCCCTATCCGTGCAGCTATCTGGACGGCCGCGTCGCGCGCTCGCAAGTCGCGACGCCGAGCCACCTGATCAACTCCGACATCTACACCGAGCTCGTCAAGGCCGGCTTCCGGCGCTCGGGCGTCTTCACGTATCGGCCGTACTGCGACGGCTGCCGTGCCTGCGTGCCGGTGCGCGTCCCCGTCGACGCGTTCGCGCCGACGCGCACGCAGCGCCGGATGTGGAAACGGCACCGCACGCTCGTCGCGACGGTTTCGCCGCTGCACTACGACGAAGAGCACTACGCGCTCTACATGCGCTACCAGTCCGCGCGCCACGCGGGCGGCGGCATGGATCGCGACAGCCGCGACCAGTACGAGCAATTCCTGCTGCAGAGCCGGATCAACTCGCGTCTCGTCGAATTCCGCGACCTCGACGCACCGGGGGGCGAGCCCGGCAAGCTGCGCATGGTCAGCATGATCGACATCCTCGGCGACGGGCTGTCGTCCGTTTACACGTTCTTCGAGCCCGACGACCGGCACACGAGCTACGGCACCTACAACATCCTGTGGCAGATCGAACAGGCGAAGAGCCTCGGCCTGCCCTACGTGTACCTCGGCTACTGGATCCGCGAGAGCCCGAAGATGGCCTACAAGGCGAACTTCCACCCGCTCGAAGGGTTGGTCGACGGCCGCTGGAAGATACTCGATCCGGAACGGATCGACCTGCCGCCCATCGACGCGGCGCTGGCCCGCGCGCCGTTGCCGGGCGGGCACTCCGGCTCGGGCTGACGCGCGCCGCAGGGGCAACGAAGCAAAGCGCGCCCCTGCCGCGCAACTACCGGTAAAATAGCGGGTTGTCATTCATTCCGGCTGTCCGCCCTATTCCCGTGTTCAGTTCCCTCTATCCGCTGGCCCGCGCATCCCTGTTCAAGATGGATGCGGAAGACGCTCACCACCTCACGCTGCGCGCGCTCGGCGCAGCCGGCCGTACGGGCCTTGCCTGCGCGCTATCGGCCCGCGTGCCCGACGCGCCGCGCACCGTGATGGGGCTCACGTTCCGCAATCCGGTGGGCCTCGCGGCCGGCCTCGACAAGGACGGCGCGGCCATCGACGGCCTCGCGGCGCTCGGCTTCGGCTTCATCGAGGTCGGCACGGTCACGCCGCGCCCGCAGCCCGGCAACCCGCGCCCGCGGATGTTCCGCCTGCCGGAGGCCGAAGCGCTGATCAATCGGATGGGCTTCAACAACCACGGCGTCGACCAGTTCGTGAAGAACGTCCAGGCCGCCCGCTATCGCGGCATCCTCGGCCTGAACATCGGCAAGAACGCCGATACGCCGATCGAGCGCGCCGCCGAGGACTACCTGTACTGCCTCGAGCGCGTGTACCCGTTCGCGAGCTACGTGACGATCAACATTTCGTCGCCGAACACCAAGAACCTGCGCCAGCTGCAGGGCGCGGGCGAGCTCGACGCGCTGCTCGCGGCGCTGAAGGACAAGCAGCAGCGCCTCGCCGACCTGCACGGCAAGCTCGTGCCGCTCGCGCTGAAGATCGCCCCCGATCTCGACGACGAGCAGGTCAAGGAAATCGGCGACACGCTGCTGCGCCACAAGATCGAGGCGGTCATCGCCACCAACACGACACTGTCGCGCGCGGCCGTCCAGGGCCTGCCGCATGCGGACGAAGCCGGCGGCCTGTCGGGCCGCCCCGTGTTCGACGCGTCGAACGCAGTGATCCGCAAGCTGCACGCCGAAGTCGGCAGCGAAGTGCCGATCATCGGCGTCGGCGGCATTTTCTCGGGCGAGGACGCCCGCGCGAAGCTCGCGGCCGGCGCGGCGCTCGTCCAGCTTTACACCGGCTTCATCTACCGCGGCCCGGCGCTCGTGTCGGAATGCGTGAAGGCGATCGCTCGCGAGCGCACCGCGTAATATAGACATAAACAAACTATATTTAATAATTGATAGCGTTTTTGCTATCATCGGCCGACTATCAGAATCATTGACCCGGACAGGGCAAGGACACACACGATGAAATTTTCGCTGCTGAAGAAGCTGCTGGTTGCCGGCCTGATCGGCACGTCGTTCGCCGCCGCCACCGCGCATGCAGCCGACCTCCTCGACCAGGTGAAACAACGCGGCACGCTGCGGGTCGGCCTCGAAGGCACGTTCCCGCCGTTCAACTCGAAGAACCCGCAGGGCGAACTCGTCGGCTTCGACGTCGACATCGCGAAGGCCGTGGCCGCGAAGCTCGGCGTGAAGCCGGAATTCGTGACGACCGAATGGAGCGGCATCATCGCGGGCCTGCAGGCCGGCAAGTTCGACGTGATCGCCAACCAGGTCGGCATCACCGACAAGCGCAAGGAAACGCTCGACTTCTCGCCGGCGTACACGTACTCGTCCGCGCAGCTGATCCAGCGCAAGGACGACACGCGTGACTTCAAGTCGCTGGAGGACCTGAAGGGCAAGAAGCTCGGCGTCGCGCTCGGCACGAACTACATGGACATGGCGAAGTCGGTGCCCGGCATCGACGTGAAGACGTACCCGGGCGCGCCCGAGTACCTGCGCGATCTCGCGGCCGGCCGTCTCGACGCGGCGCTCAACGACCGCCTGATGCTCGCATACCTGACGAAGAATTCGCAGCTGCCGCTGCGCCCGGGCGCGAACGTCGGTTCGGCGAACCCGTCGGGCATCCCGTTCAAGAAGGGCAGCCCGAAGTTCCAGAAGGCGATCGACGACGCGATGGCGCAACTCGAAGCCGACGGCACCTTCACGAAGATCTCGGACAAGTGGTTCGGCATCGACGTGACGAAGCCGATCAAGTAAGCACGCCTGCATTTCCCGCCTGACGGCGGGCCGGAAAGGGCGGCATCCGTAATGATGCCGCCCTTTGTTTTATGCGTCCGGTTTATGATTGCGCTTTCGCGCACGCATTCGATTCGTATTCCATGTCGACAACGTCCCTGCTCGTCCAATCGCTGCCGGTGCTCGCCCAGGGCGCCGTACTGACCGTCAAGTTCGCCGTGCTGTCGATGGTGTTCGGCCTGCTTGGCGCCGTCGTACTCGCGATGATGGGCATCCGGCAAAGCGAAGCGCTCGACGGCTTCGAACGCATCTGGGTCAACGCGCTCGCGTGGCTGGCACGCGCGTACGTGAGCCTGATGCGCGGCACGCCGCTGCTCGTGCAGATCTTCGTCATCTATTACGGGCTGCCGAGCCTCGGCATCTCGCTCGACCCGACGCCCGCCGGCGTCATCGCGCTGTCCGCGAACGTCGCGGCCTACATGTCGGAAAGCATGCGCGGCGCGATCAACGGGATCGCGCGCGGCCAGTGGCTCGCCGCATACAGCCTCGGGCTGTCGTGGGGGCAGACGCTGCGCTACGTGATCGGCCCGCAGGCGCTGCGCATCGCGGTGCCGAGCCTGTCGAACAGCCTGATCAGCCTGATCAAGGACACGTCGCTCGTGTCCGTGATCACCGTGACCGAACTGCTGCGCAGCGCGCAGGAAGTGATCGCGGCCACCTACCAGCCGCTGCCGCTCTATCTCGCCGCCGCGGCCGTGTACTGGATCCTGTGCCAGATCCTCGAATGGGTGCAGCGCTGGTACGAAAAGCGCCTGTCGCTGCCGTCGCGGCACTGAGCGCACGCCATCCGCCGGGCCGCACCCGCGTGCCCGGCTCCCTCACTCCCGCTTACTCGCCCGAATAGCGCACGCCGAGCGCCGCTCGCGCGGCATCGGTCATCGCGATCATCTGCCGCGAATGGTCGTGCGTCATGATCGGGCTTTCGGTCTTGCCCGCGCGCAGCAGGTCGCAGAAATGCGCGGTCTCGTAGTTCAGCCCGCCGCCGTCGACCGGCGCGTCGAGTTCGACGGTGCGCCCGTCCGCATAGCGGATCGTCGCGCGCGACGGATTCCACCACTTCTCGTGAATCGTCACGTGACCGCCGGCCGCGGCGATCAGCGCGTCGCCGCGCCCCATCACGTCGAGCCCGCAAAAGAGCTGCGCGATCCCGCCGTTCGCATGCACGCTGTTCAGGCTCGCGAACAGGTCGACACCCGTCGCGCCGACGCGGCCGAGCGTCTGTACGTCGAGCGCCGCGCCGAGCCAGTCGACCGCGAGAAATGCCTCGTAGATCCCGATATCGAGCAGCGCACCGCCCGCGCGGTCGAGGCGATAGACGGAATGGCCGTCCGGCACCGACGACGATGCGCACCCTGCCCGCACGAGCCGGATCTCGCCGATCGGATCGTCATGCAGGTGCGCGCGCAATTGACGGTACAGCGGAAAGAACGGCGGCTTCATCGCCTCCATGAAAAGCCGCCCGGCGTCGCGCGCCGCACGCAGCACGGTGTCGAGCTGCGCCGCATTCAACGTCGCGGGCTTTTCGCACAGCACGGCCTTGCCGGCGGCAAGCGCGGCCAGCGTGTACTGCGCGTGACTGTCATGAAGCGTCGCGATGTAGACCGCGTCGATATCGCTCGCGAGGAGTGCTTCGAGGCTTGCGGCAGGCGTGCCGCCGCACGCTCCGCAAAAGGCTGCCGCTGCATCGGCGCGGCGGGCCCAGGCACCGGCGAGCGTGGCGCCCGGCACGTGTGCGAGGCTTTGCGCGAAGCGGCGCGCGATGCTGCCTGCGCCGACGATGCCGAAGCGCACCGTGCGATGGTCGTTGTCGTTCATCCTGATCGTCCGTATCGGTCGTATGACGGTGGCCGGCACGCTGCCGGCCGGCCGTCATGATAAACGGCCCGGCGGCACACGGATGAGCGACACGCGCAGCGTCAGGCACGCATGGGCACGTCGACGGAGAAATCGCGCGAGATCTCGTCGGCGCTGAAATCGATCAGCGCGAGCGAAGCGGCTTCGGCTTCGCGCGGATCGCGACGCTCGATCGCGTCGACCACACGTGCATGCGCCTTCACCACGACGTCGTGCGCACCTTCCTTCTGCACGACACGCGGATTCACGAGACGCACCGCACCCCGCACGATCGCCGCCATCTGCTGGAAGAACTGGTTGCCGCTCGCCTGGACGATCCGTGTGTGCAGCAACTCGTCCGCCGTGTCGTAGCCGGAGTCTCCCGGCTGCAGCACCTTGAACGCATCGAACGCTTCGCGGATACCCGCGATGTCGGCCGCCGTCGCACGCACCGCCGCCTGTGCGGTTGCGCGCGGTTCGATCAGCATCCGGAATTCGATGACGTCGCGCATGAACTGCGGATCGGGTTTCGCCCTGAACCGCCAACTCACCACGTCTTCGTCGATCATGCGCCAGTCGCGCATCGGCCGCACGCGCGTGCCGACTTTCGGACGCACGTCGAGCATGTCGCGCGCAAGCAACATCGACAACGCTTCCCGCATCACGGTGCGACTCACATCGAACTCTTTCGACAGCACATCCTGCGGCGGCAAGATGCCGCCGTACTTGTCCTCGACGATTCCCGAGACAAGCCCATCCATCACTTTGGCGACCAGTGACCGGTCTTTGCCCTGCTCCATGACACCTCCCCGTGCGTCGATTTGCGAACACCTGCTCCGCAGTTCCGCCGGCCCTGGTTACGACTGTTCTTATGATCTATAAGTTGATGAGTTCGAGGACATTTCGCTATCTGGTAAACACCTGACAGGGTTATCCCTCTTTTTAACGTGGTGATTTATACGGCTAAAAATAAGGCCCGGGAAGCGCATTCGCCTACCGGGCCCCTATTTCCACAAGATTTAAATATTTAGTCCATTACGACGCACGGCGCGCCATTACGGACTGCTTTCCATTTCTTTCAATTAGCCGAATAAACGATCGTTTCGACGCCGCTTTCCGTGCCGAGCAAGCACAGATTCGCGCCGCGCTCGGCGAACAGGCCGACCGTCACGACGCCCGGCCATGCGTTCACCTGCGCTTCGAAGCCCCGCGGATCGGCGATCTGCAGCCCCTTTACGTCGATGATCTCGTTGCCGTTGTCGGTGATGGTCGGCGCACCGTCCTTCGTCACGCGCAGCACGGGCACGCCGCCGAGCGCGGTCACGCGCCGGCCGATCGCCGTGCGCGCCATCGGCACGACTTCGATCGGCAGCGGGAACGCGCCGAGCACCGGCACGCGCTTGCTGGCGTCCGCGATGCAGACGAACGTGTCGGCCACCGACGCGACGATCTTCTCGCGCGTCAGCGCGCCGCCGCCGCCCTTGATCATCGCGCCGCTCGCGTCGATCTCGTCGGCGCCGTCGACGTACACCTGCAGCGAATCGACCTCGTTCAGGTCGAACACCTTGATGCCGTGCGATTTCAGGCGTTCGGTCGTGGCGACGGAGCTCGACACGGCGCCGCGATAGCGCGCCTTGACGACGGCGAGCGCGTCGATGAAGCAGTTGGCGGTCGAGCCGGTGCCGACGCCGATCACGGCGCCTTCCGGCACGTTCTGGATCACGTAGTCAGCGGCGGCCTGGCCGACGAGGCGTTTGAGTTCGTCTTGAGTCATGGAGTGGTCATGCTGCGGGATTGCGGAAAACCGCCAGTTTACCGGACTCGGATGACGGCCCGCGTTTTTCGGCATGCGGTGCGCGGCGGGTTCAGGGCGCGCCTGCCTCGGGCGCGTTGTCCACGGGTTGCGTGCCGGGAACGAACTTGTCGAGCAACGCCTGCGCGATCGCGTCGGTTTCGGCGTCCGGGTTGCCCGCATAGTCGGACGGCCGGAAATGCATCTGGAACGCTGCAAACACGCGTCGCGTGCGTGCGTCGAGCACGCCATCGGTGGCCACGTCGTAGCCGTAGCGCACGAGCTTGAGCTGCAGTTCGCGCACGTCGACCGGTGCATGCGGATCGCGACCGCCGAGCCGCGCGGCAACGGTCGCATCGTCCGGCCACGCGCCGACGCCGGCCAGGGCCAACGCATGCCACGGAAACAGCGGCCCCGGATCGATCTTGCGTTGCGGCGCGATGTCGCTGTGCCCGACCACGCGCGTCGGCGGAATCCCGTAGCGCGCGACGATGTCCTTCGACAGCCGGGTCAGTGCCGCGACCTGCTCGGGCGGATACGGCTGCCAGGTGCGGTTCTGCGGATCGAGCGGGCCGCGGTTCACGTTCTCGATGCCGATCGACACCGCGTTCAGCTCGGTCGTGCCCTGCCACGCGCTGACGCCTGCATGCCATGCTCGCTCCGATTCCGGAACGAGCTGGTAGACGACAGGCATCCCGCGCTCGATGCGAGGCCGCGGTGGTATGACGTAATGCACGCTGACCGAATCGCCCGTCAGCGTACGCAGCGATTTCGCCTCGTCGCTTTCGGTGTAATGCATCACGAGAAAGCGGATCCGCGAATCGGCACCGCGCGCGTGCAGGCTCGTGTCGGCGTAGTAGGTGCCGCGTTCGACGAGCGACGGCGACGTGCAGGCAGCCAGCAGGCACAGCACGGCGCAGGATGCACCAACGCGAAACAGGGTCATCGGTCGCGCGCTCCGGAGCGCCGCGTGCCGCATCGGATCGCGGCACGCGTCGTTCGGGGCCCGCGCAGGCCGCGCGGGACGGGCTGCATCAGCCCTTCACGCGACGCTGGCGCACGGCTTCGTACAGGCACACGCCGCTTGCGACCGACACGTTCAGGCTTTCCACGCTGCCGGCCATCGGGATGCTCATCACTTCGTCGCAGGTGTCGCGCGTGAGCCGGCGCATGCCTTCGCCTTCCGCGCCCATCACGAGCGCGACGGGGCCGTCGAGCTTCGTTTCGTAGAGCGTTGCCGACGCCTCGTCCGACGTGCCGATGACCCACACGCCGGCGTCCTTCAGCTCGCGCAGCGCGCGGGCGAGGTTCGTCACCGTGATGTACGGCACCGTATCGGCCGCGCCGCTCGCCACCTTGGCCGCGGTTGCGTTCAGGCCGACTGCACGGTCGCGCGGCGCGATCACCGCGTGCGCGCCGGCCGAATCGGCGACACGCAGGCACGCGCCGAGGTTATGCGGATCGGTGACGCCGTCGAGCACCAGCAGCAGCGCGGGGCCCTGGATGCCGTCGAGCAGCTCGGACAGGTTCTGTGCGAGCGGGATGTCCTCGACACGCGCGACGACGCCCTGGTGACGCTCGGTATGCGCGAGGCCCCACAGGCGCGTTTCGTCGGCCGCGATCAGCCGCACGCCCGCTTCTTTCGCGGCGTGCAGGAAGTCCTGCATGCGGCGGTCGCGGCGCGTCTGGTCGTACAGCACCTCCGCAACCGTCGATGCATCGTGCCGCAAACGTGCGGTCACCGCATGAAAACCGTAAAGAACCTTCAGACGTGACATGACTGGAACAACCTTCGATCAAACGTGCGGCCGCGCGACGCGCGCAGCCGCGATCCATGGAAAAGGAAAGCGCCGCGTAGCCGGCCGATGACCGGTGACGCGGCGTCTCTCGATACTGCGGGGCGGGCGCTTGCGCCGCCCCGAATGCTCAATACTTCTTGCGGGCGCGTGCCTTCTTCGCGGTCGGCTTCGCCGCCGCACCGCCGCCACTGCCTCCACTGCCGCCCTTCTTCTTCACGGCGGCACGCGCGGCGCGCGCTTCCTTCACCGCGACGCTCGGCGCGCTCGCGGCCTTCTTGCGGTGCGGCGCGGAGTCTTCCGCCTGCGGCAGCGCGCGGACGCGCGGGCCATTACGATCGACACCGCCGCCAGCGGAAGCCGGCGCGGGCGACGGACGCGGCGCCTTCACCGGCGTATCGCGCACGAGGCGGAAGTCGATCTTGCGCGCATCGAGATCGACGCGGCTCACCTGCACGCGCACGCGATCCGACAGCCGATAGCGGATGCCCGTCCGTTCACCGCGCAGCTCGTTCTTGATCTCGTCGTACTGGAAGTAGTCCGAGCCGAGTTCCGTGACGTGCACGAGCCCTTCGATGAAGAGCGTGTCGAGCTGCACGAAGATGCCGAACGACGTGACGCCGTTCACCATCCCGCCGTACTCCTCGCCGAGCTTGTCGCGCATGAAGTAGCACTTGAGCCAGGCTTCGACATCGCGCGACGCTTCGTCCGCACGGCGCTCGTTCGCCGAGCAGTGCAGGCCGAGCTCTTCCCAGATCGCCGTGTTCGGGCGCGAGCGGCCGCGCGTTTCGTCGTCGGCCTGCTGCATCGCGCGGGCGCGTGGCGACAGCGCGGTATTCAGCTCGAAACCGTCCGGCGCCTTCGGCACGTATTTCTTGCCGGACAGGATCGCGTAGATCGCGCGGTGCGTGAGCAGGTCCGGATAACGGCGGATCGGGCTCGTGAAGTGCGCGTACGCCTCGTAGGCAAGGCCGAAGTGACCGATGTTGTCCGGGCTGTAGACGGCCTGCTGCATCGAGCGCAGCAGCATCGGCTGCAGCATCTGCGCATCGGGCCGGTCGCGGATCTGCGCCATCAGCGCCGCGTAGTCGCTCGCATGCGGCTTGTCGCCGCCGCCGAGCGACAGGCCCATGCCGCGCAGGAACGCGCGCAGGTTCTCGAGCTTCTCCGGCGTCGGCCCCGCGTGTACGCGATACAGGCCCGGATGCTTGTTGCGCTTCAGGAAATCGGCCGCGCAGACGTTCGCAGCCAGCATGCATTCCTCGATCAGCTTGTGCGCATCGTTACGCTGGCGCGGCACGATCTGCTCGATCTTGCCCTGCGAGTTGCAGACGATGTAGGTCTCGGTCGTGTCGAAGTCGATCGCGCCGCGCTTCTGCCGTGCGGCGAACAGCGACTTGTAGACGCCGTACAGGTCCTGCAGGTGCGGCAGCAGGTCCGCGCGGCGCGCAGCCTCCGGCCCCTTCGTGTTCGACAGCACGGCGGCGACTTCGGTGTACGTCAGGCGCGCAGCCGAATGGATGACGGCCGGGTAGAACTGGTACGCCTTGATCTCGCCGCGCGCGGTGATCACCATGTCGCACGCGAGCACGCAGCGGTCGACCTGCGGATTCAGCGAGCACAGGCCGTTCGACAGCTTCTCCGGCAGCATCGGAATCACGCGGCGCGGGAAGTAGACCGACGTGCTGCGCTCGAGCGCGTCGGCATCGAGCCCGTTGCCCGGCTGTACGTAGTGCGACACGTCGGCGATCGCGACGATCAGCCGGTAGCCGTCACCGCGGCCGACCTTGGTCGGCTCGCAGTAGACCGCGTCGTCGAAGTCGCGCGCGTCCTCGCCGTCGATCGTCACGAGCGGCACGTCGCGCAGGTCGACGCGGAAACGCAGGTCGGTAGGCCGCACCTTGTCGGGCAGCGCGGCGGCTTCGTCGAGCGCCGGCTGGCTGAATTCGTGCGGCACGCCGTACTTGCGCACCGCGATTTCGATTTCCATGCCCGGATCGTCGATGTCGCCGAGCACCTCGACGACCCGGCCGAGCGGCTGCGAATGACGGCTCGGGAAATCGGTCAGCTCGACGACGACGACCTGCCCGACCTTCGCCTTCTTCACGTTCTGCGTGATCAGGATGTCGTGGCCGATGCGCTTGTCTTCCGGTGCGACGATCAGCGCGCCGTTCTCGTTGAGCAGGCGGCCGATCACGCGCTTGTTCGCGCGCTCGGTGACTTCGACCACATGCCCTTCCGGGCGGCCGCGGCGATCGTAGCCGACGATCCGCGCGAGCACGCGATCGTTATGCATCACCTTCTGCATTTCGCCGTTCGGCAAAAACAGGTCGTCCTGGCCGTCGTCGCGGATCACGAACCCGTAGCCGTCGCGATGCCCCTGCACGCGCCCGGCGACGAAGTTCGACGGATGGGTCAACTGATAGTGGCCGCGCTTGTCGAGGCGGATCTGGCCGTCGCGTTCCATCGCGGCGACACGCCGGAAGAACCCTTCACGCTCCTGACGCTTGATCGACAGTGCTTCGGCGATGTCGTTGGCGGCCAGCGGCGCGTCGCTCGTACGCAGCACGCCGAGAATTTCTTCACGGCTCGGAATGGGGTACGGATATTTGCTCAAGGGCTTGTCGATGGTTGTTCTCGTTGCGTTGATTGATGGTGCACGGCATCAACATAGAGGTGTCCTTCAGACAGTTCTATATTGACGGCGGCGGGTCATTCTATCACCCGCCTGTGTCACCAAATTACGGGAATGCCGCCCGCAGGCGCGGTGGAGCCCGGTTTGCGATGCATCGCAAAAAAGTGTTGACACGAAAAATTGGGGCGCTATAATTTCGCTTCTTTGCAGCAAGCAGCTACTGCAAAACGTGCCCAGGTGGCGGAATTGGTAGACGCACTAGGTTCAGGTCCTAGCGGTGGCAACATCGTGGAGGTTCGAGTCCTCTCCTGGGCACCATCTGTTTTTAAAAGGTCGGCTTCTAGCCGGCCTTTTTTCATTTCCAGCGCCAAGAAAAACGGCGCTCGGCTCACTCGCCGATGAACTTGCGCAGCAGCCTCGTCAGTTCGCCAAACTCGGCTTTCGAAAATTTCCGCAAGCGCGCGTTGAGCACCTTCAGCGCAATCTCCGGGGTCTGCACGGCAACCGCCTGCCCCGCCTCGGTCAGCGCGAGGTTCACCCCCCGCCGATCGCTCACGCTGTGCGAACGTTCGACGAACCCCTTGTCCTCCATATGCAATCAAATGCAAGCGGGGGACATCGATCGGGCGCCCTCGCCTTCTCTTATGCCCGCCAGCCGGATCGATAGCAGAATTTATCGGTTATCGTCCGCCCGCCCTGTTGGTACGTTAGCCGGCTCGCTTCAACGCAACGAACCAGACACAAGGAGCACAACCCATGACGTCGATGAACCGCCGCGCGTTCGCACGCGTGATGCTGGCCGCAGGCCTCACTGCCGCCGGCGTCCGAGCGCACGCCGAGAACACACCTGACGTGCTGCGCATCGGCTACCAGAAGTCGTCGACGCTCATCACGCTGCTCAAGACGCGCGGCGCAATCGAGCAGGCACTGGCGCCGCTCGGCTTGCGCGTGTCGTGGCATGAATTCGCGAGCGGATTGCCGCTGACCGAAGCGCTCAACGTTGGCGCCGTTGATTTCAGCGCCGACGTGGCCGATACGGTCCCGGTCTTCGCGCAAGCCGCGCATGCGCGTTTCGTGTACGTTGCGCAGGAAGCGCCTTCGCCGAAGGCGCAGGCGATCGTCGTCAAGCAGGACGGCACACTGCGCACGCTCGCCGATCTCAAGGGCAAGCGCATTGCGGTCACGAAAGCGGCCGGCAGCCATTACCTGCTGCTTGCCGCGCTCGCACGGGCAAAGCTCGGGCCTGCCGATGCGACGATCCACTACCTGACGCCCGCGGACGGCCGCGCAGCGTTCGAGCGCGGCAGCGTGGACGCGTGGATCACGTGGGATCCCTATGTCGCGTCGGTCGACCGGAATCCCGACGTGCGGATTCTCGCCGACGGCAACGGACTCGCGTCGTACCAGCGCTACTACCTCGCATCGAGCAGTTACGCCGCCGCGCGGCCCGACGTCGTCCAGATCCTGTTCGACCAGCTGTCGCAGGCCGGCACATGGCTGCGCGACCACCCGCAGGAGGCCGCAAATACGCTCGCGCCGATCTGGGGGCTCGACGCAGCGACGATCGCACGCGCGAACGCGCGGCGCAGTTACCTCGTCCGCGCGGTGGTCGCACAAAACTTCGGCGAACAGCAGAAGATCGCCGACACGTTCCTCGCAGCCGGGCTGCTGCCGGCCCGGGTCGACACGAGCCAGGCACAGCGCTGGAATTTCGCCGCGAAACGCGCGGAGCCGGTCGGCGCGTGAGAATCCATCGCGCGAGGGGCAATATTTTTATCGCCTCGAATGAAATTGTGTTGACAGACTCCGCCGACACGCTAGAATAGCGGTCTTCGCATCGCAGCAAGCGAAACGTGCCCAGGTGGCGGAATTGGTAGACGCACTAGGTTCAGGTCCTAGCGGTGGCAACATCGTGGAGGTTCGAGTCCTCTCCTGGGCACCATCTGTTTTTAAAAAGGTCGGCTTCTAGCCGGCCTTTTTCATTTCCGGCTCCCGAATTGAGGCGCCCGCGCGCGCAGCCAGAATCACATGTTCGACGATAGGCATCGACCGCTGCGATGTTTGCGCACCCTGCCCGATGCTCCAAACAAGTCTGCCCAATTATTTTCGTACGCGATCTCAAATTCTGTTGACAGCCACTCAAGACGCGCTATAATTTCTCTTCTTTGCAGCAAGCAGCTACTGCAAAACGTGCCCAGGTGGCGGAATTGGTAGACGCACTAGGTTCAGGTCCTAGCGGTGGCAACATCGTGGAGGTTCGAGTCCTCTCCTGGGCACCATCTGTTTTTAAAAAGGTCGGCTTCTAGCCGGCCTTTTTCATTTCCGGCTCCGGAAACACATCCCCCATCTTCATCTCTTCATCGGCGAAAACAGTGCCGCTCTCTCGTTCGATCCGGCGAACCCGCCTGCCGGTGCACTCGACGCGGCACGGGATCGTGCATGCCGGCTCGCTCGGCGTCGTGCGCGAGCCGCTCGCGGCCCGCCTGATCGACGTGGCACAGGCCGCGCGGGCGGCCGGCAAGCGGATCTCGTTCGCCCCGTACTTCCGTGCGACGATGCGAGCATCGGCGGCTGGCTCGCGAGCCAGCTTCCGCGTCCCGATGCGTCAGCCGCCGAGCATCTGCGCTACGCAGCCGCATGCGCGGCGGTCGCCTTGTGCGCATGCGGGCGCCTACGCGCCGACTGCGACCGAAGTGCCCGACATGATCGATCGCGCTGCCGACACCGGGGTTTCGCCATCAAGCGCGACCGTGCGCCGCCCCGTCACGCGGCGGCTGTGCCGCCGCTGCCGTTTGGCGGCATCCCGGCCTGCAGCAGTTGCAGGCTCTCGTCGACGCTCAGTTCGGACATCGCGTCGTCGCGCAGCGTATCGTCCGCCGCGCGGCGCAACGCATGCAGCGCGTGCACCTTGAGCCGCACGATCGCGAGCCGCAACCCGCGCGCCGTGCATTCGGCCGCGAACGTGCGCAACGATTCGATCGTCGTGCCGTCGACATCCGGTGTTTCCTCGAGGCTCAGCATCACGGTATGCGTGCCCGGCGAGGCCTTCATCAGCGCACGCACGCGGTTCAGCATCCGGTCCGCATTCGCGAAGAACAGCTGCGCCTCGGGTCGCACGATCAGCACGCCCGGCACCGGCTTCGCTTCGGCATGGCTCGCTACGTCGACGAAATCGTGACTGTCACGCAGCCGGCCGAGCACGCTGACGTTCGGCTCGGACAGCTTGCGCAGCGTCAGCAGCAGGCTCACGCCGATGGCCGCGAGCAGCCCGTGCAGCGCGCCGAGCACGAGCACTGCGAGCAGCGCGGCGATCACGACGAGCCGGTCGCGATGCCAGGCCCAGTACGGCCGGAATACCGACGGATGCAGCGAGTGGCTGACCGCGAAGATCACGATCGCCGCAAGCACGGGCTCCGGTGTGCGCGCGAGCTGCGGCAGCAGCAGCCAGACGATCAGCGCGACCACGCCCGCCGCCCACAGGCCCGCAAAGCGCGACCGTGCGCCGGCCGCCTCGTTCGCCGAGGTTGCCGAATAGCCGGCACCGACCGGCATCCCGTGCAGCAGGCCCGACACGAGATTCGCGCAGCCGAGCGCGACGAGATCGCGGTTCGGCGACACGCTGTCGCCGTGCTTCAACGCGAAGTTGCGGATCGATCCGTACGATTCCGCGTACAGGATCAGCATCAGCGCGAACGCAAGCTCGATGGTCTGCATCCACGCATTGCGGTCGAGGGTCGGCAGGCCGAACTCGATATGCCTGAAATCGATATGGCCGACGATCGCGATCCCGTATCGCTGCCAGTCGATCGCATAGCCGGCCGCGATCGACAGCACGATCACGACGAGCGTCGCGGGCACGCGCGCGCTCCGCCCGAGCGCGAACAGCAACGCCAGTGCGGTCGCACCGAGCACGACGCTGGCGAGATTCGCATGCGGCGCGCCGGCGATCAGGTCGAGCGCGACATGCGGCGCATCGCTGTGCTGCACGGAAATCGCGAGAATCTTCGGCAACTGCTTGATGACGATCGTCAGCGCAAGGCCGAACGTGAAGCCGCGCAGCACGGGCCGCGCGACGAAATCCGACATGCCGCCGAGCCGTGCGGCGCCCGCCAGGACGAACAGCACGCCCGTCATCGCGACGAGGGCCGCCGCCAGCGCGAGCTGCTCGGCGAGCGCCATCCCCGATTCCGCGAGCACGGTCGCCGCGAGCACGGCGGCCGACGACGACGTCGACGACACGATCGCGAAGCGGCTGCTGCCGGTAAGCGCATAGACGACGAGCCCCGACAGCAACGCGATGAGACCGGCCTGCGGCGGCAGGTTGGCCAGCCCCGCGTACGCGACCGCCTCGGGTATCAGCAGGCCCGCGATCGACAGGCCGGCCAGTGCATCGAGACCGATGCGCCGCGTGGGCGGCGGCGAGGCCGCGTCGCGCACGGAAAAATGGTCGGCATGCTGCGGGCCGGCATCGGGCCGGATCGGGGCGGTCGTCATGAGGGAGTCAGGGCTTGACGGCGATGACGCCCGACCAGCCGGGCAGATAGCGTGCATCCTGCTCATGCGCGCGATGCAGTGCGATGTCGAGCGCCTTCGCGAAGTTCTTGCGGATCTGGTCGAGCGACACGTGCAGACGCAGGTAGTCGGCCCACAGGAATTCACTGAACGGCGTTGCGTCCTTCGCATAGCCGCCCGCCGTGCGCAGCTCGCCGGCGAGGCTGCGGTACGGATCGTCCACGAGCCCCGTCAGCGCCTTCGGCAGATTCGCGTAGTCGCGCCGCGAACCGTCCGCGCCGAACGGATGCACCCACTGGTTGTGCTCCATCATCCGCCAGAAGATCGTGTCGTCGAGCCACGACAGATCCTTCAGCAGCATCGCGTTCACGCGCGTCTCCCCTTCCTCGATCAGCGCGAGACCGAGATGGTGGTGATCGGTGATGTAGTGCAGCCCGTTCGGGCCGAGCACGGCCGGGAACCAGTGCGATTCGATCGCGGCCTTGCGTGCACGCTTGTCGAGCCCCTTCCAGTGCTTGCGTTTCGCCTTGACTTCACGATAGCCGACCGTCATCTGCGTGGGACGCAGTTCTTCCAGCTTGACGGGAATCAGATGAACGTCGTTGCCGAGTGCCATGGTCATACCCCATGTTGCGAAATTCCGGCAACGATACTCCTGAACATGCGAGCCGTTAATACGTCACGACCTCGATACGTTTCCGGTTGACGATTTCCGACGACCGCCCAACCGCCCGCACCCGCATGGCACCGCGCTACGCGCGCAGGTCGTTGCGTTCGAGACGATATCGAATGTAAGGAATGCCGTCGTGCACGACGCTCACGCGATGCATCCCGAGCTTGCGTGCGACATTCAGCGAGCCGCTGTTGGCCTCCGCGATATCGGCGATCACGCGCGGCAGGCGCACGGTGTCGAACGCGTGACGCACGACGGCTGCCGCGGCCTCGCTCGCGATGCCGCGCCCCCATGTCGCCCGCACCAGCCGCCAGCCGATCTCGACGTCGCGTGCGCCGTCCGCATAGTCGGGAATCAGCAGGATCCAGCCGATGAATGCCTCGGGCGCGGCCTTCTCGAAGATCGACCAGTAGCCGAGGCCCGGCGGATAGTCGCGCGTGATCCGGTGCGTGACGAAGCGCCGATGTTCGACGGGATCGTGCCACGGGCCCGCAATGTGCCGCGTGACCTCGGGATCGCGATCCATCGCGAGACACGCATCGAGATCGGCCAGCACGCGCGGACGCAGCCACAGCCGGGGGGATTCGAGCACGGGCAGCGTGGCGGCGGAACGTTCGGTCATCGGGACTCCTGATTCGGTGGCGATGCGCAACGGGTGCATTACAAAACAGATACAAACAGCCGTCCGGAATGATACAGATACCTGTCGCCGGTTTCGCGCGACGCCATTTCCATTTCCGAAACAGTTCATTTCCTAGGGATTATTCCCGATTCGACGGTATCGCGCCCCACATCGCTCGGCGCCGCGGCCTACACTCGACCCATGCCCGCGCGCCGCGCACAAGCCGGGCCGGCATCCGCATGCACATCACGAGCGCGCAAGCCAACGAGGAGACCTCGGACATGAGCTGGACCCGCGAACAACGCAACGTCACGATCGCCGCCTACCTGGGCTGGACACTCGATGCGTTCGATTTTTTCCTGATGGTCTTCGTGCTGAAGGACATCGCCGCCGAATTCGGATCGACGATCCCCGCCGTCGCGTTCGCGCTCACACTGACGCTCGCGATGCGCCCGCTCGGCGCGCTGATCTTCGGCCGGCTCGCCGATCGCTTCGGCCGCCGCCCGACGCTGATGGTCAACATCGCGTGCTACTCGCTGCTCGAACTCGCGTCGGGTTTCGCGCCGAGCCTGACCGCGCTGCTGGTGCTACGCGCGTTGTTCGGCGTCGCGATGGGCGGCGAATGGGGTGTCGGCTCCGCGCTGACGATGGAAACCGTGCCGACCCATGCGCGCGGCTTCGTGTCGGGGCTGCTGCAGGCCGGCTATCCGAGCGGCTACCTGCTTGCGTCCGTCGTGTTCGGCCTGTTCTACCAGTACATCGGCTGGCGCGGAATGTTCATGGTCGGCGTGCTGCCGGCGCTGCTCGTGCTGTACGTGCGCACACACGTGCCCGAATCGCCGGCGTGGAAACAGATGGAGAAGCGCCCGCGCCCGAGCCTTGGCACCACGCTGCAGCAGAACTGGAAGCTCACAATCTACGCGATCGTGCTGATGACCGCGTTCAACTTCTTCTCGCACGGCACGCAGGATCTCTATCCGACGTTCCTGCGCGAACAGCATCACTTCGATCCTCATACCGTGTCGTGGATCACGATCGTGCTGAACATCGGTGCGATCGTCGGCGGCCTGTCGTTCGGCGCGATCTCGGAGCGGATCGGCCGGCGTCGGGCCATCTTCATCGCTGCGTTGATCGCCCTGCCCGTGCTGCCGCTGTGGGCGTTCTCGAGCGGCCCGGTTGCGCTCGCCGCGGGCGCGTTCCTGATGCAGATCTCGGTGCAGGGTGCATGGGGCGTGATCCCGGTTCACCTGAACGAGATCTCGCCCGACGAGATCCGCGCGACCTTCCCCGGCGTGGTCTACCAGCTCGGCAACCTGCTCGCGTCGGGCAACGCGACGATGCAGGCCTCGCTTGCCGTTTCGCACGACAACAATTACAGCTTCGCGCTCGCGCTCGTGGCCGGCATCGTCGCCGTCGTGATCGCGGTACTGATCCAGTTCAGTCGCGAACGGCGCGGCATCGACATGACGCAATCGGTCAATACGCGTAGCACGGTCGGCTGAACCCGCGCATTGCCGCATCGCACCATCGCGCGCGCCCCACCCTGTCGAGGGCGCGCGCGATACTTTCCGCACTCGCACATCGAACTAGAGGAATTTGTCCAGATTCCCCGCTTGCCCGCTCCGTCCGCGTTTTTTTATCTTAATAAAAACGACTGTTTGAATCAGACAAACAAATCACCAGTTCGCGGCCGGGCAACCGGCATGGGAGGCGGGACATGGCAGTAAGTCAGGAGGGGCGGCCATCCGCGGGACGGCCGTCCGGGGCGCGGTCATCCGGCACTCGGCAGACCGGCGGGACGAAGGCGCGCATCCTCGATGCGGCCGAGGACCTGTTCATCGAGCATGGCTTCGAGGCGATGTCGATGCGTCAGATCACCTCGCGCGCGGCGGTCAATCTGGCCGCGGTCAACTATCACTTCGGCAGCAAGGAAGCGCTGATCCACGCGATGCTGTCGCGCCGGCTCGACCAGCTCAACCAGGAACGCCTCGGCATCCTCGACCGCTTCGATGCGCAACTCGGCACGCACATCACCTGCGAGCACGTGCTCGGCGCGATGTTCATTCCCGCGCTGAAGGCATCCCGCAATCCCGAACGCGGCGGGCCCGGGTTCCTGCGGCTGATCGGCCGTGCATACACCGATCCGTCGCCGTTCGTGCGCAACTTCCTGACCGCGCACTACGCGAGCGTCGCGGGCCGCTTCTTCGACGCGTTCCAGCGTGCATTGCCGCACCTGCCGCGCACGGAGCTCGGCTGGCGCCTGCACTTCGCGATCGGCGCGCTGTCCGGCGCGCTCGCGGGCGCCGAAACGGAAAGCCTGATCGACGAGTTCTCGCAAGGCCGCACGATGAACGACGTGCAGATGATCGCGCGGCTGTCGTCGCTGATCGTCGCCGCGCTGAAAGCGCCGATGCCCGACAGCGCGCAACTGTCGATCTTCGCGGCCGTGCTCGACGACGCAGGGGCAAGCGATGCGTTCGGGCTGCCGCAGTCGGGTGCAGCCACCGCCGAGACGGTGACGCTGCATTCCACGAACTGAGCGCGCGAGGCCACGCGCGGCGTCCTGTTCACGATTTGATTGAAACGCGCGGTCATGCGGGGTGTCGAGGCGCCCACGTCGATCGACCGTGCGGCACGGGGCACGGGCCGGCGCCGAAGCGCCCGCCCTCGCCGAGAGCAAAGACCGGAGACATGTCATGTCATCTTCCGCAGCACCCGCAGCGGCCCAGGTTCCGCCGAACACCGACGGCATCTGGTACGCGTCCTACCCGCCCGGCGTCCCGCACGACATCGACGTCACGCAATACGCATCGCTCGTGCAGTTCTTCGACGAATGCACGACCCGCTTCGCCGAGCGCGTCGCCTACGTGAGCGCAGGCGCATCGATGACCTACCGCACGCTCGCGCAGAAAGTCGACGCGTTCGCGTCCTACCTGCAAAGCCTCGGCGTCAAGCCCGGCGATCGCGTCGCGATCATGCTGCCGAACACGTTCCAGTACCCGGTTGTGCTGTTCGGGACGCTGAAGGCCGGCGCGATCGTCGTCAACGTCAATCCGCTCTACACCGTGCGTGAACTCGCGCACCAGTTGAAGGACAGCGGCGCGCAGACGATCGTCGTGTTCGAAAATTTCGCGCGCACGCTGCAGGACGCGCTGCCGGAAACGCAGGTGAAGAACATCGTCGTCACCGCGCTCGGCGACCTGCTCGCCGACGGCTTCAATGCGAAAGGACGCCTGATCAATTTCGTGCTGAAGCACGTGAAGAAGCTCGTGCCGGCCTACCACCTGCCGCAGGCCATCCGGTTGCGCTCGGCGCTCGCGCTCGGTGCGCGCGGCAAGCCGCAGCCCGTGCAGATCACGCGCGACGACCTCGCGTTCCTGCAGTACACGGGCGGCACGACCGGCGTCGCGAAAGGCGCGATGCTCACGCACGGCAACCTGATCGCGAACCTGCTGCAGGCGAAGGCCTGGATCGCCGACCAGGTTTCAGGCGACGTCGAAACCGTGCTCACGCCGCTGCCGCTGTATCACATCTATTCGCTGACGGTGAACGCCTTCATCTTCATGGGGCTCGGCGGGCGCAACATCCTGATCGCGAACCCGCGCGACATGACGATGGTGATGAAGATCATCCGCAACGAGACGTTCACCGGGATCACCGGCATCAACACGCTGTACAACGCTTTCCTCGACAACGAGGAATTCCGCAAGCGCGATTTCTCGAAGCTGAAGCTCGCGATGGCCGGCGGGATGGCGATGCAGCGCGCGGTTGCCGAACGCTTCCAGCAGGTGACGGGCCGGCCGGTCGTCGAAGGCTACGGCCTGACCGAATGCTCGCCGATCGTCACGATGAACCCCGTGGACCTGAACGACATGGCCGCGTTCAGCGGTTCGATCGGCCTGCCCGCGCCGTCCACCGTCGTGCGCTTTCGCCGCGAAGACGGCACCTGGGCGCCCGTCGGCGAACCGGGCGAGCTGTGCGTGCACGGTCCGCAGGTGATGCGCGGCTACTGGCAGCGCCCCGACGAGACGGCCAAGGTGATCGACGCCGACGGCTGGCTCGGCACCGGCGACATCGGCGTGATGGACGAGCGCGGCTTCATCCGCCTGATCGACCGCAAGAAGGACATGATCCTCGTGTCGGGTTTCAACGTGTATCCGAACGAAATCGAGGAAGTGCTGGTGATGCATCCGGGCATCAGCGAAGCCGCGGCGATCGGCATTCCCGACGAGGTACAGGGCGAACGGATCAAGGTCTTCGTCGTGCGCCGCGACCCGTCGCTGACGGCCGACGACGTGCTCGCGCACTGCCGCAAGAACCTGACCGGCTACAAGATGCCGAAATTCGTCGAGTTCCGCGACGCGCTGCCGCAGACGAACGTCGGCAAGATCCTGCGGCGCGCACTGCGCGACGAGGAGCTCGCCAAAATCAAGGCCGCGAAACAAGGCTGAACAATCCATCGCCCCGGGAGACGCCGTCGATGAACGAAGGAAAGAAGCGCCACGCGCGGCATGCCGCCGCCGTGGCAGTCGCCGGCCTGTTGTCGCTCGTACAGGCAGGCTTGCATGCACAGGAAACGGCCGACGCCGCGAGCGCGGCAGCGGGCGTCGCGCTGCCGGCGGATCTCGCGAAAGTCACGCGCGAGCCGGTCGCGCAGCAGGCGCGCTGGCTGCGCACGGCCGCGCAGCGCGGCACGCTCGCGCAATTCGATGACGCGACGCTCACGGCGCTTTTCAAGGCACTCGATCCGCTCGCCGTACCGCTTTATATCCGTAACGGTCCCAACGGCTATCCGTCGTACCAGTTCACGATGGTGCGCCAGGAGCGCATCAGCGGAAAATGGTCCGATACGCCTGACCGCATGCTCGTGAAAACCACCCGCGAGCCGCTGCGCGTCTATGCGAAATGGCTGCCGGGCGGTGCGCATGCCGGACAGGAGACCATCTACGACACGACCCAGCGCAAGGACGAGATGTATGGCCACCTCGGCGGCCTGCTCGGCAAGATTCCGCTGTGGACGGCACTCGACGGCGCACTCGCGCGCGCGCAGTCGAATCACCAAGTGAAGGATCTCGGCACCGAGTTCATCACGAACCTGTACCTGACCGAAGGGAAGAAATACGTGGAAGCCGGCGTTCAGCGGCCAACCGACGTGGAAACCAGGACGATCGGCGGCGTGCGCGTCGTTGCGCTCACCTACGAAACGCCGACCGGGCGGCCGCAGTTCTACGCAAAGAAGGAAGTCCTCGGGCTCGACCTGCACGCCCCCTATTTCCGGACCGTCGAGTCCTATGACAACGACGGCAGGATCTTCGAGCGGATCGTCATCGAGAAAATCGCGCCGGCGACGCTCGACGACACCGCATTCGACCCGAAAAACCCCGACTACGCGTTCTGATGCGCACCGGCGGGGCCAGCCGCGGGTTCAATCGTCATCGTCGTGGTGCTTGCGCCAATGCTTGTAATAGTGCCTGCGCCACTTGCGGTAGCGATCGTCGTCGTCATCGCCGTAGTAGCCGTATCCGTAGCCCGGATAGGCGACCACGGCGGGCTGCGGCGCCACATAGACCGGTGCCGGCTCGACATAGACCGGCGCGACCGGTACGCCGATGCCGACCGACAGGTCGACATGCCCCGCCATCGCACTGCCGGAAGCCAGCAACGCCATGCCCCCGATCCATGCTGCCCATTGTCTCTTGTTCATGTTCTGAATCCCTGATATACCGGCCCGCCCGGCTCGCGCTGCCAATGTAAGCGCCGCGCCCGAACCAAGGTGATACGGCACTGCGAGAGTCGTAACGCGGCGTAACGAAATGGCATTGGCCGTTCGGCCGAATCGCGAAAATGCGCTGGAACGTCTATAGTGGGTTACGGTTCGACACAATCACGACTGCGCGCTTCCCGATCGAACAGGGTAGAATCCCGCCAAACGCCTTGTGGACGAACACGCCACACACGCACAACATATTCTCTGACGCAGGCTCCTGCCGCACCTCAATGGCCAATCCCGCAGAATCCCATCCGCAAAACGACTTCATCAATTCGGCGCGCAAGGAACGTAAGCGCGTTGAAATCTATCTCGTCAACGGCATTCGTCTGACGGGATGTATCGAGTCGTTCGACCAGTACCTGGTGATGCTGCGCACCCCCGTGGGTCTGCAAGGCATCTACAAGCGCGCGATTTCGACGATCCAGCTCGACACGGGCGGCTCGCGCCCGGGCGGCAGCGGCCCCCGCGGGCCGCGCACCGGCGGGCGCCCCGGCGGCCGTGAAGGCGGCGGTCACAGCCCGTACGGCTCGCACGGCGGCCCGCGCGAATCCCGCGGCGACGGCGGTTACGGCTCCCGCGAACCGCGTGAAGGCTATGGCTCGCGCGAACCGCGCGAGGGTTACGGCTCGCGTGAGCCGCGCGAAGGCTACAGCGCCCCGCGTGAACCGCGCGAAAGCTACAGCGCACCGCGCGACGCCGGCGACGCATCCGGCAACGCAGCGCCGTCGGATTCCCGCGGCGGCAACGGGCCGGTGATCGTGACGCGCCGCCGGCGAATCGTGCCGGACGGCCAGTAAAGCAAAAGGGCAAGCCAACCGGCTTGCCCTTTTTACTTGTGCGGCCGGCGCGGCATGTCGCCGCACCGGCGCCGGGTTCAGCGTGCCGCCGTCGGCAGGCCTGCATCGGCCTCGCGCTGCAACGAACGCACCTGCTGCTGCAACGCACGCAGTTGCGACTGAAGCTCGGCCTGTTGCGCTTGCAATGCGGCCGTCTCGCTGCGTACGCTCTTCTGGCGATCCGCGACTGCCGCCTGCTGCTGGCGTGCGATCGAGATATCGGCCTGCAGACGCCGCGCGCGATCCTGCGTGACCTCGATCTGCTTGTCCATTTGCGCCTTCTGCGATTCCAGCTTCGCCGCCCGCAGTTCGTTCACGGCCAGCCGCTCCGCCTGGTGCGAGAAATCGCGATAGATCGCTTCCGCACGCGTTTCATCGTAAGTCTTGATCACGCGCCAGAACGCCTTCTGCTGGAACAGCGCGACGAAGTACGCGCCATCCTTTACGTTGAACAGCAGGCTCGCGCCGTAGCTGCCGTTGTAGCTCGTGCGCATTTCCGTCAGCGTGTGCGCCTGGATCTGGCGCTGCAGGTCGTCGACCGTGCTCGGCCCCGTCGACTCGCCTGCCTGCGGCTGCAGCGACGTCTGTATCTGCGAATCGATCACCGGAATCGCGGCCACCGGCGCCGCCGCCTGCTGTACTGCCGGCGAACCGCTGTCCGCCAGACTCTGCGCATAAGCGCCCTGCATGCCCCCCACCATGGCGAGCAACACGCACGCCCTTCCCAACCCCGTCATATGGCTCATGAAGTTCTATTCCCGCCCGAGTCGTTATAATTCAGCGCGATTTTATCTCATTAATTAATCACTTTCGCGAGTCTCGGGCTCCTCGTCGAAGATCTGATATTTGCGCATTTTTTCCCACAATACCTTGCGGCTGATGCCGAGCTGCTGCGCCGTATCCTGACGCCGCCAGCCGTTTGCGTCGAGCGCCGCAATGACGCGGTTGCGCTCGTTCATGTCCCACTTGCTGCGATCGACGAAGACTTCGGCCGCGCTCTCCACCAGTACCGGCTGCGCCGAATTGCGCGCGTGCGCGATCAGTCGCTGCAACCGCGCGGCATCCCACCCGCCCGTCTGCCGCACCGTCACGCCGACACGCTCGGCGAGGTTGCGCAGTTCGCGCACGTTGCCGGGGAAATAGCTGTCCGCGACCGAATCCGTCAGCCAGTACGGCAGATCGGACAACTGAGCGAGCCGGTCCTCGCCGACGACCTGCGCGACGAACGACTTGAACAGCGCGATCTTGTCGACGGCGCCGCGCTCTTCGAGCGACGGGATGCTCAGCTCGATCACCGCGAGCCGGTAGTAGAGATCGGCACGGAACAGGCCATCCTTCACGAGCTGCGGCAGCTTCTTGTTACTCGCCGCGACCAGGCGGAAATCGACCTTGACCGGCGTCGCCGCGCCGACGCGCAGCACCGCGCCATCCTCGAGCACGCGCAGCAGCTTGACCTGCTGGTACAGCGGCAGATCGCCGACCTCATCGAGGAACAGCGTGCCGCCGCCCGCCTGCTCGAAATAGCCTTTATGCGCAACAACCGCGCCCGTGAACGATCCCTTCGCATGACCGAAGAACAGCGATTCGAACAGGCCGTCGGGAATCGCGCCGCAGTTCACCGGCACGAAATCGCCGTGCCGGTAGCGCGAATGCTTTTCGTGCAGCAGTTGCGCGATGCGCTCCTTGCCGACGCCGGTTTCTCCATGCAGCAGCACGTTGGTGTCGCAGTCCGCGAACGTATCGACTTCGTGCAAGAGCGCCTGCATCGATTCCGAGTGCGCGACGAGTTCGGACGGTTGCGACGTTTCAGCCGTATGCGCACGCAGCTGCGTGACGAGCTTGCCGATCATGCCGCGCAGTTCGGCACACGTGAAGTCGAGCGGCAGGATATGCGAATACTCGGGCGGATACTGCGACGCGTCGTGATCGCGCGCCGCGCCGACCCAGACGACCGGCATGCCGATGTTGGCTTGCCAGTCGCGCAGGAACGCCGCGCCGGTTTCGATCATCGTCACGCTGATGATCGCCAGCGACGGCCGCAATGCGGCGCGCTCGGGCGAGACCTCCGCATTGTCGGCGCGGATCACTTCGACGTCGAAGCTCGCCATGCACCGGGCGACGCGGTCGACAATGTCCGCCTTGCCTTCCCAGACATAGAGGTCGAGCTCTTCGATTGCGGGCGTGGTTCTCATGATTCGGGTGCGGCTTCAGTAATTGACGAGTTGCTCGACATTGCAGCGCAGTGAGCGGTTGCAGGCGGCAGTGACGCTGCCTGCTTCGATGACAGAACGTTCAGGCATTTATTGAACCAGCATGGGGTTGCCGCATTTGATCGAGTCCGGTGTGTTCGTGACATAGGCATTCCCCAGGCCCAACCCAAGCAATCCCGCAACCGACGTCAGAACGGAATCGATCGGCTGCAGAAGCAGCGGCACAAGCACATTGGCCAACGCGGGCAGAAGCAGCGAGGTCACGCCTGATAACAACTGATTCAATATTAAATTCAAATCTATGCCCAACAACTTCAGTGCCTGAGCTAACAGCCCCTGGTTGTCAATCAGAGAAACCGACAAAATCAGGCCGTTCTTCGCGATTCCCTGCACCGCAGGTGCTAGAAACTGCGTAGTAGGAACCGGACCTTGCATGTACGGCGAAGCATCCGACGACGTAAACGTAAGCGTCGTCGGATTTTGATTTGCGATAGGAACTGTCAGTTGGCCAGGTTTCAAACTGATGGTGATCTTGATCTGATTTAAGTTGATGGTTCCCAACGTCAGGGTACTGATCAGCGCCGTCAACGAGTTCGTCACGGGGCCGATGATGGTTGGTTGACTACCGCTCAGCAGGTTGAGCAAACCCTGCAAGTTCACGGACACCAGTTGAGTCGGTGTTGCGCTGGGGCTGGGGTCCGGAACGTAGCCGCTATTGAGACTCTTCAAATCCGGTGAACCGGAACCCCCAATATAGGCAGCAAGCACCCCGGTTTGAACGTTCACTTTTGCGCTTTTCTGGCTCCCGTTACACACGACGGACATCAACCCAGCCGTCGCCGGCGCCACTGTGACGGTGACAGGCAGATTCACCGTCACAAATGAAACCGTGCTGCCCGTCGAACAACCGTTGCTCCCATAGGCCACTGAGTTGTCAGAGCATGCCGACAACAGCGCCATGGATGTACTGAGCGACACTGTCCCTTGCGAGGTCGACGTGTTGGTCGTGCAATCGGACGTCCCACAGTTCGCCGGTCCGGGTGGGCCGCTCGCCGTGGCAGGCTGAATCGCCCCGAGCTTCACTGATCCCTGCACGGACGCATTTAGCAATGGTCCGAGCGGAGCCGGTGTCTTGATATTTAGCGACGAAATACTGATCGAATTCTGGCCATTCGCGATCTGCAGCGCCGTCGACAGCAAGCCGAGCGCATTGACGCTAGCGTTGACGGCAGAGGTTCCCGTAGCGGTTGCAGCAGAAACTAGCTGACCTAGTGCGATCTGAGGCCCACCGCAGACACTACCGGAACAGAGCGCAGCGACAATCGCGTTGAGAACGTTCAGGTTCGCCCCGACCAGATTCTGCTGTGTCGCCGCCTGCACCGCCGCGTTCGCCAGTTGGCCAAGCGTCACTGTACCGTTCAATACGCCCGTGTTCGTACCGACCGGCAAATTGGCGAGGATGCCTGCCAGTTTCAAGTTGACCTGCGCAAGCCCCTGATAGTCGACGACCTGCAGGCTCAACGCATTGTGCGACCCCGTCAATACCTGAAGCAACTGATTGGCCAACCCGCCGTTCAACGCCGCCAGCGACGTGGTCAGCGTAAAGGTATCGGTCGGCACGCTCTTGGCGATGGCCGATCCACCGATCGTGACGCCACCGCGAAAAATCCCGTCGACCGGCTCGGCCACCGTGACACAAACGGCATTAGTCGAAAGGCCATTGACCGTCCCGGCCGACAGACCGGCACATTGGCCACCGCTAATCGGGTCCCCTGATATCCAGGTGAACTGCGCGCTACCACTGCCCTGAGGCGCGGTCCAGATGCCGCAAGACACGGAAACGCTAGAGCCTGTCGGCAACGGATTGGTCGACGGGTTAGCGATTTGACCGGCTGCAGTCTTCGCTGCCTGACAAGTCGAGTCGGTCGTGATTTGCGACACCGCTGACAGCGCCGCCAAATCGGCCGCCGCTTGCATGCGACGTCTTTCGGCATAGAAGTGGCCGACGTCGATCGCGCCCAGCACGATAATCGCGACCAGTGCCCAGATCGTCGCCATGACTGCGACGCTCCCCCGCTGGCGACTTCTCCGCGGGCCGCCAGCGCCGCGCCGCCGCGCCGCGTGCGATTGATCTGCGCGCATAGTCATCTCTTATTGCGCGCCCTGCCCGCCGCCCGACATGCCACCAGTCGCACCGAGTTGCGAACTTATCGAATCCGGGATCTTGTTCTTGAACGAGTCGAGATAGCGCTGGTAGGCAAGCGACGCGACATCGCCGAACACCGGTTGCGCCGGCGCCGCCGCGCGATTGTCACGCTGCATCGCGAGCCAGTCCTTGGTCGAACGGCCAACGTCTGAAGCGCCCGGTGCCACGGCCTGTTGACCGTACGCAGCGCCGGCGCTCGTTACGATGCAGGCGATCGCACCCAGCGTCGCGATCCAGCCGATGCGTACGCTTCGATTATGTTTGTTCTCGTTCATGTCGCTCCCCGGATATCCGTTCATTGTGCAAACCGTTGCAACAGCGGCACTGTCTGGTCGTAGCCAAAGTTGTTCGCCATCGGCGTGATCGGTATTGCCGCGCCGCGTCGCGACACCACCGGCGGTGTCGCGACTGCACGCTGCTGTGCGCGCACGGCAGCAGCAATCTTCGCCGCGTCGCTGTTGATGTCCTTGCGAATATCGGCCGACAGACGCTGCTGGTTCATCAACCGTTGCGCATCCTGCGCACGTCCTGCCGCAAACAGATACAGCGCGAGGTTGCTTACGATCTTCGGATTGCGCTGATCGAGTTCGGCAGCCTTCATCAGCGGCACCCGTGCACCGACGACGTCGCCGCTGCGCAACTTCGCGTAAGCAAGGTCGGAAAGCAACGATGGATCCGTCGGCGCAAGCTCCGACGCCTGCATCAATGCCTGCGTCGCACGGTCGAAATCTCCCGCGGCGCCAGCGAGCAAACCCAACCCGCGATAGCCGCGCGCAGCGAGCGGCGTCTTCAGCAACTGGTTATACGCAGCCGCGCTTGCGGCCGGCTGATCGGTCATCCGCAGCGCATCCGCGCGCAGCAGGACCGATTCCGGCATGACGCCGTATGTCTTGTCGTACGCATCGATGTGCGCGAGCGAAGCGTAATAGAGCCCTTGCGTTTGCATGCGCTGAATCAGGCCCAGGTACATCCCCGGCGTATCCGGCACGGACTGCTTCTGATCTGCTGCCTGCATCAGCGCGGCACGCTCGGTCTGCGCACCGACGCCATACCCGCTTTCCTTCGTGGCACATGCGCCGAGCAGCAGCACCGCCGCCAACGTGCCTGCCCGCGTCACTGTTTCGCCGATTCGCTTCATGGTCTGTCCTTCCGTCCTTCAATGCTGCGACGACAATGCGCGCATCACCGCCAGCATGCCCGGCCCGGCCGTCACGATCAGCAATGCAGGCAACAGCGTCAGCACCATGACGCCCGTCATCTTCACGGTCAATCTGCCGATCCGTTCGCGCAGCATCGCGCGACGTGTCTCGCGCAAACGATCGCCGAACTGCTTGAGCGGTTCCTGCACCGCACCGCCATGCTTGTCGACCTGAATCATCAATCGCACGATCGCACGCAAATCCTCGTTGTCGAATCCACCGGACAGCCGTTGCAGCGACTGCTCGCGCGTCCGTCCCGCAGCGAACTGACGCTGCGCGATACCCACCTCCGACGACAGCACCGGCAGCATCCCGCGAAAATCGTTCGTCACGACCTGCAGGCTCTGATCGAGCGACAGCCCGACACCTTGCAGCAAGCGCAACATGTCGACGAGCAGCGGCAGTTCGTCGACGACGCTCTGCCTCCGCGATGCCGCGCGGCGCTGCACGTAGAGTTTCGGCAGCATGAAGCCGAGCCCGAAGGCGACGAACATGCCGACCATCCAGATACTGCCTTTCATGCGCCCGCTCGCGAAGATCGCAAACAGCAGCGGCAGCACGATCCCGCACGCGACCCGCGCGCTCAGAAACAGCCCGCGCGTGCGTGCGTCGACATATCCGGCTTGCTCGAGCAGGCGGCGATCCTCTTCCGCGACAGCGTACTTGCCGAATCCCGTATCCAGCCAGCGCATGCCCGCCGCCGACAATCGGTCCAGCAAACGCTCGACACGTTGCCCGCCGCGCACATCGGGTTTCGCGGGCGCATCGCCGTTCGGCGCGGTCCGTGCTTTCGCTGCCTCGAGTGCCGCCATGCGCCGATTCAGCGCGTCGACCAGCGCGCGTTCGGCACGCCCCGCTGCATGCGCACGCAACACGGCAACCATGCCGAACAGCAGCACCCCAAGGGCGCCCACTGCCAGCGCGATCGCTCCGATTTGAGTTGCTGTCATAACCTCACCTGAGCCGAGCCATTCGATACAGCCATATGCTGCCGGCCACTTGCGCCAGGAATGCGATCGTGAGCAACGACCGGCCGCTCGGATCGCCCCACATCCCATACAGATACCTCGGATTGGTCATCACGACAAAGCTGCCGATCGCGATCGGCAGCATGACGAGGACGAACGCCGACAACCGCGTCTCCGACGACATCGCGGCCAATTCACGTTCGGCCTGCTCAAGATCGCGCATGAACACCGACATCCGCTCGAGCATCACGTCCGCCCGACCGCCGTATTTGACCGACAAGCGCAGCACCGAGCCGACGAGTTCAAACTCTTCTGTCCGGTAGATCTTCGCGATATGCATCATGGCGCGATCGATCTCGATACCGCCGCGCAGCATCCGCGACACGACGTCCAGGCAGCCGCGAAGCGGCTCCTCGGTCGTCAGGAGTGCGGCCTGGAAGGCAGCCGGCACGCTGTTGCCCAGCGTCACGAGACGCACGATCCCGTCGAGGAACGACGGGATCTGCCGGACGATCTTCAACCGCCGCCGCTGAATCCGCGACGCGAGCCAGACGCCGAGTATCGCGCTTCCGCAAATGATCGCCGCGAAACACGCGAGCATGCCGCCGTGACTGCCAACGATAAACGCAACCGCGACGAGCACTCCAAGCGCGATGAGCGCCTTGCCGCGCGCATCGTCTATCCCTGCTCGACTCGCGAGGTTCGACAGATATTCGGACGCCGTCGCATACCAATGTGCCCAGAATGCGTCGGACGATGCCTTTCTTGCTACGCCCGGCTGCGGCACGGCACGTGCGACGCCAGCCGCCGATGCGCGTGCCGGCGGCGCGGTGGCACCGGCACGTGCGCCGGGCTCGAGCCGGCTGTCAATGAAACGCTTCGCGTCGGTCCGTACGCGCCGGCTCTCCGCGTGACGCCACAGCATCATCGCCGCAGCGATGCACAGCATCGCGATCGCCAGCACCCACACCATCTCGCTATACATTGAAGCCTCCGCCGCCGCGACCGAACCCACCACCACCGAAGCCGCCGCCAAACCCGCCATCGCCGAACCCGCCACTCGTCAGCGTCTGACGGAAGCGCGCGAGCTTTGGTGAATGCGGATGAATGCCCAGCGTTTCCCAATGGTCGATTTCCTCACCCTCCGGCGTCACGCGCGCTTCATAGCGGTAAAGCTCCTGCGTCGCGATGATGTTGTCGGACAGGCCGGTCACTTCGGTGATCGACAGGATCCGCCGCCGCCCGTTCGACAGACGCCCGATCTGCACGATGAAGTCGATCGCGTTCGCGATTTGCCGGCGCAGGCTCGACTCGGTGCCCTGGAAGCCAGCAAAGCCCGCCAGCATTTCAAGACGGTACAGGCACTCGCGCGGCGAACTCGCATGCACGGTGCCCATCGAACCGTCGTGGCCCGTGTTCATCGCCTGCAGCATTTCCAGCACTTCGCCGCCGCGCACTTCGCCGACGATGATCCGGTCCGGGCGCATCCGCAACGTATTACGCAGCAGGTCGCGAATCGACACGACACCGGTGCCGTCGAAACCACCTGGACGGCTCTCGAGACGCACGACGTGCGGGTGGTTCAGCGACAGTTCCGCCGTATCCTCGATCGTCACGACACGCTCGATCTCCGGGATGTGGAACGCGAGCGCGTTGAGCAGCGACGTCTTGCCTGAACTCGTACCACCCGACACGAGAATGTTGCAACGTGCCTCGACCGCCGCCTGGAGCAGCGTGTTGATCTCTTCGTTGAATGTCCCGTTGCCGAGCAGATCGGACGGCTTCAGCGGATCCTTGCGGAATTTCCGGATCGATACGACCGGGCCGTCAATCGACAGCGGCTCGATCACGACGTTCACGCGGCCACCGTCGGGCAGCCGCGCATCGACCATCGGGTTCGACTCGTCGAGACGACGACCAATCGGTGCGAGGATCCGGCGCACGATCCGCAGCAGGTGCGCGTTGTCGGTAAAGCGCACTGGCAGCCTCGCGAGGATCCCGTGACGCGACACGTACACGTCGTTGTAGCCGTTGATCAGGATGTCCTCGACCGCCGGGTCCGCCAGCAAGTCCTCGATCGGCCCGAAACCCGCCAGCTCCTTCGTCAGGGCCTCGGCGATCGCACGCACCTCGTTCTCGTTGAGCGGGATGCGGCGCAGGCGCACGAAGCTGTCGATCTCGAGATCGACGAACTGATTGATCGCCTGTCGGGACCAACGGCCGAACTCGGCGCCCAGTTCTTCGATACGCGTCAGCAAATGTTCATGCGCGGCATTCTTGATGTCGTGGAATTGCTGCGTCTGGGAGAACGGCGCTGCGCCGTCGGCGAATTGAATGTCGTGTGCCATCGCTTACGACCGCTTGGACGAGGGTTGAATGAAGCGCTTCAGCGCAGACAGGCCGGATGCCGGTCGCGTCGCGGCCGATCTGGCCGACACGCCTGGCAGCCGCGCAGCGAGCGACTCGAGCGCGCGCACGTACGGGTCGCGCTCCGTCATGTCGACGATGAGCCGGCCCTGGTTTGCCGCATGGCCGATCGCGACGCGGCGCGACGGCAACGTACCCGCCAGCGCCAGGCCGAGACGCTCGGCGATCTGTACAGGCGTCAGGCCGAGCGCGGGGTCGTACTGGTTGACGACGAGCCGGACACGATCGGTATCGACACCTGCGTCGCGCAGCCCGGTAAGCAGATCGGCCGCGGACACGATCGACGCGACGCCCTGATCGCAGACGAGCCACGCTTCATCGGCCGAGGTCGCAATCTGGGCAACGAACTCGCGGTTCGAAAAACCACCGAGATCGACGATCTGCTGATCGAAGAATGCGCGAAACCGGTTCAGCAATCCGGCACACGACGCATACGAGACGTCGCGCAGCCCGCCGAGATCGGCCGGCAGCGTCGTCAATGCAACACCGCTCTCATGCCGGGTCAGCGCAGTATTGACGAAGGTCCGGTCGATTCGGCGCAGGTTGTGAACTGCATCGATGAAATGGAATTCACAGCGGGTATTCAGGAACAGCGCACCATCGCCGGCCGGCAACCCCAGGTCGACGAGCGCGGTCTGGCGACCGGCCGGTGTGCCGCCATTCGTCTCGCCGACCGCCCCCGGGCTCACCACGTGCTTCTGCAGCCACACGGCGAGATTCGCCGCGAGCGTGCTCACGCCCATGCCGGCGCGCGCCCCAAGCAACGCGACGAGCTTGCCGTGACGGCTTGCCGGCTCGCCGACGTTCGCCAGCAGTCCTCGCGTCGTGCGCAATGCCTCCTCTGCCGGCGCCGACACGTCGATGAAATCGCGCACGCCCGCACGCAATGCAGCCAGCGTGCTCTCTGGCTGTGCGAGCGAGCCAAGTGCGATGATCGGCAGCCCCGGATGCGATGCACGTACCGCCGCCGCAGCCACGCTCGCTGCCGTACTGCCGTCAGAAAAATCGATGAATACGAGCGCCGGATTGAGCCCCGTGATGCGCTGCGCGAGCACACCCGGCTCGAGCGGCGCAGCCTCAACCGCACCGGCCGACAGAAGCGTATCGGCCAGCCAACGGACATGCGTCTCGTGCTGTGACGCGCAAACGAAATAGTCGGTCACGGCGGGTTCACACAATGACTGGATTCGCGCATTCATGTCGAACACCCCCGACTACGCAAAGCGTGGTAACGCGTCGCAATCCGCGAGACATCCCACTCATTTCGAAAACCCCGGAGCGGCGTCCGGCGACGCCGCTCCACCCAGATACGACTTCCAGACCGGTCCATCGTGCTGCTCGGACTGCTCGCCGGGCGTCGCGGGCAACACGGCCCCCTTGGCGATCGGCGCGACAAGATGAGGTGTCACGATAATCAGCAGCTCCTTGTCGTTCTGCTGATAGTTCAGATTCTTGAAGAACGTACCGATAATCGGCAGATCGCCCAGCAACGGCACCTTGCTCACGTTCGACATCGTCTGGCGATCGATCAGGCCGCCGATCACGAAGCTTTCGCCATCGCCGAGCTCGACGGTCGTGTCCGCGCGGCGTGTCGTGATGCCGGGCACCGCAACGCCGCTGATCGTCACGCTGTTCACGAAGTCGAGCTGACTCGACTCGGGTGCGACCTTCAGCGCGATCCGGTTCGGGCTCAGGACCGTCGGCATCAGCGAGAGCCCGACGCCATATTGCTTCCACTGGATCGCTGTCGAGCCGAGCCCTTGCGGTGACGGCACCGGAATCTCGCCGCCCGCGAGAAAGCTCGCGCTCTGCCCGGACAGCGCGACTAGTGTCGGCTCCGCCAGCACACGTGCGAGATTGTTCGCCTCGAGCAGCGACAGATCAGCAAAAATGCCGCGCCCGGCAGCGTTCACGACCAGGTTGAACGCGGACGCGACGGGCGACCCGAGCGTCGGCACGTAACCCGCGGTACCGGGGCCGGCGCCCCCGCTATAAGACTGCACGCCCCCCGGCGAAAACGATCCGAACGAAAAGCCGTTGCTTTGCTTGAAGAAATTGAACCCGACCTGCTTGAGCACCGAACGGCTGAATTCGACAACCCGCACGTCGACCTGCACGACGCTCTTGCCGGGAACCGTCGAGCGGTCGATCACGGCACCCTTCCCGCTCGTGCTCTTGCCGACCGCGGCCGCACGCGCATGCGCCTCGAGCGACGCCGACGAGCCTTGCAATACCGCCGTCCCACCATATGCATTCACGCGCGGCGTAGAGCCGTCGAGCACCGCCTGCGCGGCCGCGTCGACGACCTCGACGTTCCAGACCGTCGGCTCGTCGTGGCCGCGCTCCCACAGCATGACGTTCGTCGCACCGGGTGCCTTCGCGGTGAGCAGCACCGATCCCGAACGGCTCCCCTTCATGATCAGCACGTCGGCTATCGCAGGATCGCCGACCGCGACACGCTGCAGTGTGCGGCCCGCCGAAATCTGTCGTTGCGCGCCGACCGCAAGCTCGATCGTGCTGCTCGCGGTAGCGAACGATGCGAAAGTCATGGTGCAGATGGCAATCGCGAATGCAATCAGTGTTTTTTTCATCGTTTGGTAGACCGTCGCGCGGCCCTTTACTTGTCGTCGCTGATATCGATGGCCGTCGATGTCCTTCAATAGGCAACCGTTTCCGACCGGCCGCCACGGATCACTTCGATGTTGCCGCTTCCCCCGCTCGGCCGTGCCACCGGCGGCAAACGCGACGGTAACGGCGGCACGTTCACATTGGCCACCGGCGTTCTCGGTGTACCGGACAACTGTTGTAACGATACGCCCGCCGCGGCAAGTGCCGACGGCGACAGCTTGTTGTCCGTACGTACCGCAACCGTCTGTATCGCAAGCTCGTCGTCACGCGGGTTGCGCAAGGCGAACGTAAGCCGGCCGCTCGCCTCGCCAAGCGTCAGTGCATCGACCTGCGCGGTCGGTACCGCGAGCACCGCGATGCGGACGCCGGACGGTTGCCCGTTGCCACCGTTGTTGTTCCCACTGTCGCGATCCGATGTCGCATCACCGAACGACAGCACACGGACCTTCGACAACAGAAGACGCGCCTGCGTCTGCGAGACCTCGCCGTCAAGCATCGTGCCGCCGACTTCACGCTTCAGATTCACGAACACATCGACGAAGTTGCCTGGGCGCAGCCGGTTGCCGACCGCATTCGTTTCATCGACGCGAACTGCAACCGCGCGCTCGCCGGGCTGTACGTCCTCGGCGAGCCCCGATACCAGCGCATCCGCAACGACCGGTGCAGAGGCCGGGATCTCCCGAACAGGCACGCGGCCGACCAGCGGGACGGGATCACTGAACGTGCCCACCGGTGCTGGTGCAGTCGGCTGGATCTTCAGTGCGTCAGCCGGGATCGGCTGACCACCGGGCAAGGTGCGCGTCGCAATCACGACCGGTACTGCTGTTACCGCCGTCACTTGCTGTACCGGCGCGGGACGCGAAGCGCTGCGTCCAAGCACCCATGCATAGATTCCAAGCAGAACGGCGATCGCAATCAGCAGCCCCGCAATGATCTTCGTTACGTTGTTGGCCATGTTGTCGAATGGATGCAGGAATAAAAATCCAATTAATTTTTTGCCGGGCGATGCGCGGATGACGTGCTCACAGCATGGTTTGCGGGATTTGCACCACTGCCGTGCCCGTCAACGGCGCCGTCATGAATGTCCCCAGGAACGGCATGATCGTCATCCAGCTGTCCGGCGTATAGCTCACCGTGACAGTCAGGCAGTACAACAACGGCGTCGGTGTTCCGTTGTAGTTGCACTGTTGCGCCACGACGTTGGGCGGACCACTGTTCAGCCAACCGAGGACATTCTGGGTAGTCGCCTTCGCATTCGCGACGCGTGTCGTGAGATCAGGCGCGTAGCTCAGTCCGGCACGTGCCCCCTCGCTGGCCGCCAACGTTAAGCTCTGCTGAATGACAAAAATCATCCCGAAACTCAGAATCGCGTAGAAAATCACGAAGAACAGCGGAAACACGATCGCAAACTCGACTGCTGTCGCCCCGCGTTGCCGCCGACGTCCTCGCCACGCATTCTGTCGTTTCATTGCACGCCCCCCGTTGCGGCAAGATAGATCAGCCATACGGCAGCCGGTGCCGCAAGGCATGCGGCATAGGGTGTTGCCCGATATCTACCGAGCCTCAGCACCGGCTCCCGCGGTCGCCACAAGCTCCCGAGCGAGGTCCGCGACAGCAGCATCAGCGCGAGCGCGTGCAGACCCGCAGCCAGGCTTGCAGACACCCACAGCCAAAGCAGCGCATGCGCACCACACCAGATGCCGAGGACGGCGAAAATCTTTACGTCTGCTGCGCCCATAACACGCAGAAGGAAGAACGGCATAAGCCCGATCAAGCCGACCAGCATGCCGGCTACTGCCTGAAGCACGGAAATGCCAAATGGATTCGCGGCCACGCATGCGCCGCCGAACCCGCTGGCCAGTCCGGCCAGAACAAGCGCGTTCGAAATACGGCGGAAACGAATATCGCTGACCACGACAAAACCTGCCCAGGTCAGAAATACCCCGCTAAAAATAAGATGTCCCATTGCGCCACGATCCGCAGCAAATACGAGGGCGAGCGGATTACCGAGGCAATCCGCCCGCTACTGCGCCAAGACGACTTCCGAGAAAGAAGCGGTCAGCTTAGGACGTCGGAGCCGCTGCCCGGATCGCGTTAGCAGAACAGTTGGCAGCTGAAGGGGAGGACACGCAGGTGCCAAGATTGGTGAACATGTTACCGAGACTGCTGCCGATGTTCGTCACCCCGGCGACAATCGCGACAGCGATCAGACCCGCGATCAGCCCATACTCGATCGCGGTAACCCCGTCGTTTTCCTTAAGGAAACGCTTGATGATTGCTTTCATTTTATTCCTCGTGCCTGTATTTACGTTCTTTGGCCTTTTATACGTATACGTTCCCGCATATCTGGCCGTTGCCCCGCGCTGTTCGCCTCATCTGCTGCAACGACAACCGGGTGCACTTTCTTTATAGATTGCCCCGAGGGGCATGGCTCACCATTTGATGCAAGTTAACATTCGCGATAGCGACCCTCCTCGAACGTTGTGTACCGAACCGTACATTTGCTTACATCTGCTCCGGATTCTATATCCGATCCCATTTACTTTCCAACCTCTTTTAACGACCCGGGTGGAAAAAAATGACCAGGAGCACGACGTATTTGTACGGCGTTTCGGTACGACTTACACATAGGATTTACGATAGGTTAGATGTGCACACCTATTCCACCAGTAAAACAATTGCCTCGTCCACCATGCCTGCGCGGCCCCACGTTACGCCGCACGCGTAACGCCAATGTTGTGACGTTACGTTACGAAACGCTCGAAACCGTTCTCATTCATCCCCCCTTAAACAGATTCAACAATCTTTCAATTTTCGTAACTTCCTTTTCCAACAAGGAATTGCCCCGTTTAAAACCTGTTGTCGAACCGTCGGCCATAGAAATGGCACGACAGTTGCAGAGTAGTCCCCGCACCACTCAACACAACGCAGTTCACAACACATTTTTAATGCGAGGACAAAATGGACATTAAGGTTATCCCTCATGGCGTGTTCCGGACGACTCTGATCGCGGCCACCGTTGCAGCCATGCTTTCCCTCTCCGCGTGCGGCGGCTCCGGTTCCATCAGCCAGGGGCTCGGCAGCGGCTCGAGTTCGGGCGGCGGCGATTCGATCTCCACGTCGGGCGGCGGTACGTCCGGCTCGAGCGGTACCTCGGGCACGAGCGGCACCTCCGGCACCAGCGGAAGCTCTGGCACAAGCGGTACGTCCGGCACCAGCGGAACCTCGGGCACGAGCGGCACCTCCGGCACCAGTGGTACGTCGGGCACGAGCGGTACGTCGGGTGTGTCGTCGAACCCAGTGGGAACTGTCCTCGCAAGCAGCAGCAACATCATCACGGGTGTCGGCGGAACCGTTTCGGGTCTCGGCTCCGTCATCGGCAATCAGTCGCTGCCGGGCGTCAACCCGGCCACCACGCAAGCCGCAGGCGGCATCGTGCAAAGCGTCGGTGGCGCAGTGACCGCACTCGGCAACGGCCTCGGTAACGGTCTCGGCCAGCTCGGTGCGACGAAGGATCCGCTCGGCACCACGCTCGCCAGCTCGGGCAACGTGGTCAATCAACTCGGCGGTGCGGTCACGCAGACGGGCACCCTGGTCACGAGCCTCGGCAGCGGCCCGCTGTCGCCGCTCGCACCGGTCACGGGCGCCGTCGGCGGCCTCGTGTCGACGCTCGGCGGTGCCGTATCGAACGGCGGTACCACCCTCACCAACGCACTGTCGACCGGCCCGATCCAGCAAGTCACGCAAACGGTCAGCTCGGCCATCACGCCGATCACGACGATGGTCGGCCAGACGACCCAGACGATCGGCACGGCGACCGGCCTCGGCGCGCCCGTCAACACGCTGCTCGGCACGGTCGGCAACGGCCTGAACCAGGCCGGCGCCCTGCTCGCGTCGACGGGCGGCAACCCCGTCACGACCGGCCTTGGCAACACGGTCTCGTCGACGGGCAACACCGTGAAGGCCGTCGGCGGCCTGCTCACGGGCGGCACCGGCGGCGTAACCAACCCGCTCGCACCGCTCACCGGCCTCGTCTCCACGGTCACCGGCGCACTCGGTGGTGCAACGGGTGGCGGCAGCGGCCCGCTCGCCCCGGTCACCGGCCTCGTCTCCACTGTGACGGGCGCACTCGGCGGCGCAACGGGTGGCGGCAGCGGCCCGCTCGCGCCGGTCACTGGCCTCGTCTCCACTGTGACGGGCGCACTCGGCGGCGCAACGGGCGGCGGCAGCGGCCCGCTCGCCCCGGTCACCGGCCTCGTCTCGACGGTTACCGGTGCACTCGGTGGCGCAACTGGCGGCAGCGGTGGCCCGCTCGCCCCGGTCACCGGCCTCGTCTCGACGGTTACCGGCGCACTCGGCGGCGCGACGGGTGGTACGAGCAGCAGCCCGCTCGCGCCGGTCACGGGTCTCCTCGGCGCGGTGACGGGCGCACTCGGTAGCGCGACGGGCAGCGCAGGCGGTAGCAGCCCGCTCGCCCCAGTGACGAACGTCGTGTCCACGGTGACCAGCACGGTCGGCGCGCCGGCATTGACCGGCGGCACGGGCGCCGTCACGAACTCGGGCTCGTCGTCGAATCCGCTCGCGCCTGTCACGTCGCTGATCGGTGGCCTGCTCGGCGGCACGCACGGCAAGTAAATCAAGCTCCATCAATCGACAAGACAGCGAGGAGTCAATCATGTCCCAGCAACGTTCTCTCACGACAACCGCCCTGCGCCAGTGGCGCGTGCCCCTCACGGCCTTCGCCGCAGCCTGCCTGCTCGCCGCCTGCGGCGGCGGCGGCGTCAGCTCGCCGCCGACCAGCAGCAGCAACAACCCCAGCAGCACGAGCGGTACGCCGAGCACAAGCGGCACCAGCGGCACGTCCACCGGCACCAAGGGTGTCGTCAGCACGGTTGGCCAGACGGCCAGCGACCTCGGCAGCACGGTCGGCAACATCAGCGTGCCGGGCCTCGGCGACGGCGTGACGAAGGGCGTCGGCAGCACGCTCTCCAGCACCGGCACGATCGTCGGCGCAGCGGCCGATGCCGTGAGCAACGGGCTGGGACAGATCGGTACGACTAAGGATCCGGTCGGCACGACCGTCGCGGGCCTCGGCAACGTGGTCGGCGCGACGAGCAATACGGTGTCCGGCCTGAGCTCGACGGTCAAGGCGCTCGGCACGGGCCAGCTCGCGCCGCTCGCGCCTGTCACGACCCCGATCGGCACAGTGCTCGACACGGTGGCCAATGGCTTGACGGCCGCCGGCACGACGATCGGCTCGACGCTGTCGTCGGGCGCCGTGCAGCAGGTGACGCAACCGCTCAGCTCAGCGATCACGCCGCTCGTGATCACCGCCGGCCAGGTCACGCAACAGGTCGGCACGACGACCGGCCTCGGCCAACCCGTCTCGGGCCTGCTCGGCCAGGTCGGCGGCGCGATCAGCTCGGCCGGCAAGCAGGTCGGCGGCGCGTCGAGCCAGCCGCTTGTCGGCGACGTCGGTCAGCTCGTGACTGCGGTCGGCAACACCGTGACCAACGCGGGTGGCCTCGTCAACCCGAATGGCCCGAACGGCGCGGCACCGATTCCCGGCCTGATCACGAGCCTCGTCGGCGGCTCGACGGCGACCGTACAGAACGGCACGTCGTCGGGTTCCGGCTCGACGAATCCGCTCGGCGGCCTGCTGTCGGGTCTCGGCTCGACGCCGCTCGGCCCGCTCACAGGCGCACTCGGCGGCGCGACCGGCGGTTCGGGCAGCAGCCCGCTCGCACCTGTCACGGGGCTCGTCTCCACTGCTACCGGCGCATTGAGCGGCGCGGCGGGCGGCAGCAGCGGCCCGCTCGCGCCCGTCACGAATCTTGTGTCGACGGTCACGGGCACGCTCGGCGGCGCAACGGGTGGCACAGGCAGTGCAAACCCTCTCGCGCCTGTCACCGGTTTGCTGAATACTGTCACCGGGGCAGTTGGCGGTGCAGCAGGATCCGGGGGAGCGAGCCCGCTCGCGCCGGTCACGTCGCTGGTCGGCAGCGTCACGGGTACGGCAACGTCGGGCAGCGGCTCGACAGGCCTGCTGGCACCGGTAACGGGGTTGCTGGGTAGCGTTGGCAAGTAAGGAGGACGGTCGCACTTTCGCAGCCGGAGCGAATGGCGCGACCGCACAAACACAACCGGCATTGCGGCACGCGGCGCGCGGCACCCTGGTGTCGCGCGCCGGCAATACAAAGAAGACGAAAAGCAAGGCCAACGAGGAAGAACAATGAAATCCAGACTCGACAGATGGATGATGCTGCTCGCCATCGCGGCAGCAGGCACGGCACATGCACAAACGCGCGCCGGGGGTAACCCGCTCGACTCCCTGCCCCAGATCAACGCACCGAAAGCCGGCCCGAACGTGACCGTACAGGTCGCACCGCAAGCGCCGCAATTGCAGGAATTGCTGTCGCGCCACCTGACGCCGACCACATTCCAGGTCGAAGGCGTGAAGTCCGTACCGTTCGAGGAAATCTCGCGTCGCTTCACCCCTCTCGTCGGCAAGGACATCACGGTCGGCGAATTGATCGAAACCGCCAACGGCGTGACGAAGCTGTACCAGGATCGCGGCTACGCACTGTCGTTCGCGTTCGTTCCCGCGCAGACGTTCGAGAACGGCGTCGTGCGCATCACGGTTGTCGAAGGCTATGTGTCGGACGTCAAGGTCACCGGCAAGCCCGGTGCGATGGAATCGAAGATTCGTGCGATCGCCGCGCATATCACTGCCGATCGCCCACTGCGCCGCGCGACGTTCGAACGCTACGTGAACACGTTCGGCCTGTTGCCCGGCCTCACGGTAAAAGCGAACGTACCGCCGCCGCAAACCACCGACGGAGCCACGACGCTCGAACTCGCGGTCGACCGCAAGCCGTTCAACGTCAGCACCGGTATCGACTTCAACCACCCAGGCGTCCAGGGACTCATTACCGCGACCGAAAACGGCCTCACGTCGTTCGGCGAGCAACTGAGCATTTCCGCGCTGGCGCCGCCGGGGCGCGACAAGCAGACTTATTTCGCATTCAGCGGCGCGGTACCCGTCGGCAGCAGCGGCCTGATCACGCGCCTCGACGCGAGCACGTATCGCGGCAAACCGACCGACAATCCGGGTTTGCCATCGTACGTGCAGCGTACGGTCAAGAACGAGAAGCTTGGTCTTTCGGCATCCTATCCGATACTGCTGAACAACCAGCGCAGCCTGCTGGGCACGGTATCGGGCTACGCAGCGCACAACGAGGACAATTACCAGAACCAGATCAACGGTGCGACGCTCAACAATCGGTCGCAGGTTCGCGTGCTGCAACTGCAGCTTGACTACACGAACGTCCAGCCGAAACAGGTACGAAAGCTGAGCTTCAACGTCGCCAAGGCGTTCGACATCCTCGGCGCGTCGAAATCGCAGACCGGCCAAGTTAACGGCACGACGATTACATACGCCGATCCGATATCACTGACCTTCGTCCGCACCGGTGCGACCTTCACGCAAACCAATGAATGGCCGTTCCGGATCGGCACGTCGGTCTCGCTGACCGGGCAATACAGCCCCGACTCGCTGCCGACGTCCGAGCAGATCTCGTTCGGCTCGACGCGCTACGCGCTCGGCTATCAGCCGGGCGAAGCGTCGGGTGACTCGGGATGGGGGATGTCTCTGGAGGTCAACCGTGGCTTCACGCCGGGCTGGACGTATATGAAATCCATTACCCCGTACATCGCGTACGACATGGCACGCGTATACCTGCACGCAGGCACGCCGTCGCCGAACCGCATGTCGTCGGTCGGCATCGGCGTGCGTTTCACGGACAGCCGCTTCTACAGCCTCGACCTGAACGTCGCGAAGCCGGTGGGTGACGCGCCCGTCGAAAGCGCATCGCGCAGCCCGCGCATCAATGCCGCATTCTCGTATCAGCTCAACTGATCGGTCACCAAGCAGCCCGCGCCACGCGGGCTGTTTCGATTAGAGTCCCCTCTATCAAACGTGGCGTGCGGTTTCACGTATTCTGGGGGAGCTCGCAACATGCCCGCCCCATGCAGACGGTCGTGCGAGCAAATCGAACACGACATGCAAAACAAGGAGGACGACAATGATTCAACTGACCCGCCCGTTGCGTGCAATCGCCATCGCCGGCGCACTGCTCGCTTGTGCCGCTCCCACGCTCGCACAAGCAGACAACCCCATCGGCATGTGGCAGACGATCGACGACAACACCCATCAGCCGAAGGCACTCGTGCAGATCGCCGAAGACGGCGACGGTGCGCTGACCGGCAAGGTCGTCAAGGGCCTCGGTGCAAACGATACGCCTGATCGCCGCTGCACAGCCTGCACGGACGAGCGCAAGGATCAGCTCATCAAGGGCATGACGATCATCAAAGCGATGAAGAAGGAAGGCGACCACTGGGACGGCGGCAACATTCTCGACCCGGAGAACGGCAAGGTCTACAAGTGCAAGATGACGCTTGAAGACGGCGGCCAGAAACTCGTCGTGCGCGGGTACATCGGCGTGTCGCTGCTCGGCCGTTCGCAGACCTGGGTTCGCCAGCAATAATGCGGCTCGCGCTTAAACGCGCAGCTCAATGAAAAAATCGGCCTGCGACGAAGTCGTCAGGCCGATTTTCTTTTGGAGCATGCATAGCTGGAACTGACGGACATCACGCTGCATGCTTCAGCGTGTCCGACGCATAGCTGCCAGGTGCGCGATACACGGGCGCCACATTGCTGCGCGCTTCCGCCGCCTTCGATTGCGTGTGCTTGCGCATCCGCGTGGACAATTCGTTGCACAGATTCACGCCTGCGTCGCCATAGAGTTCACGCATGATACTCATCAACGTGCCCGTCTCGTGCCAGACCTTGAAGCGTCGATGGCACGTTTGGTACGAAGGGTAACGGCGCGGCATGGCCGACCACGTTGCGCCACTGTAGATCACCCAGAGCACGCCATTCAGGACAGCACGTGTGTTGGCCAACGGCCGGCCGCGCAACTCGGTGCGCGGCTGCATTTCGGGCAGAAGCGGCGCGACGCAGCGCCACTCGTGGTCGGTCAGATCGCGATACGGTGTCATGGACATCTCCAGCCTTAGTAACCATGACACAACGATATCGGCTCACCTCAACAATGAATATAAGACAAATCCGAAAATACCCCGAGATCGCCCCAATTTGACCGGAATTGACGTTTGAATCCCGCCAATTGCCGGAAATCGCACTCAGGTCAGCGACGTATCGACGATGCGGCGCGGCGTTTCGATGTATTCCTTCGACTGCATCTCGACGATTCGCGAGACCGTCCGTGCAAACTCGTTGGCCATCGGGCCTTCGACGTACAACTGCTCCGCAGGCACTGCTGCGGACATCAGCAGCTTGACCTTGTGGTCGTACAGCACGTCGATGAGCCACGTGAAGCGGCGTGCCTCGGACGCCATCCGCGGCGACATCTGCGGCACCTCGGACAGCACGATCGCGTGGAAGCGGCTCGCAAGCTCGAGATAGTCGTTCTGCGAGCGCGGGCCGCCGCACAGCGTCGCGAAGTCGAACCATACGACGCCGTCCGCCTTGCGCAGCGCCTTCAGCTCGCGCTTCTCGATATGCAGGAGCGGACTTTCGTCGGGAACGGCAGCGAGCTTCTGGAAGGCATGCCGCAGTTCGCGATCGGCGTCCGCGCCGAGCGGCGTGTGATACATCTTCACCTGCGCGAGCGTGCGTTGTCGATAATCGACGCCCGCATCGACGTTGAGCACATCGAGCTTGGCCTTGATCAGAGCGATCGCCGGCAGCATGCGGTCGCGGTGCAGGCCGTCCGGATACAGGTCGTCCGGATCGTAGTTGGACGTCATCACGAACTGCACGCCGTTATTGAACAGGCGGTCGAGCAGACGATACAGGATCATCGCATCGGCGATGTCCGACACGTGGAACTCGTCGAAGCAGATCAGCCGGTAGCGCTTCGCAATACGGCGGGCGAGTTCGTCGAGCGGATCGGCCTGCCCTTTCAGCTCCTCGAGCTCGCGGTGCACTTCGCGCATGAATTCGTGGAAATGCAGGCGCGTCTTGCGCTGCACGGGCACGACCGCATAGAAGCTGTCCATCAGGAAGCTCTTGCCGCGACCGACACCACCCCACATGTAGACGCCACGCGGGAGGTCAGGATGAATGATGAGCTTCTTGAATGCGTTCGAGCGGCGCGCCTTGTACTCGACCCACTCGTCGAAACATTGCTGCAGGCGGTCGACGGCCGCGCGCTGGGCGGGATCGGACTGATAGCCGCGCGTGGTCAGTTCGCGCGTGTAGTATTCGGTGACGTTCATCGGGCAAACCGGAAAAAACGAAGGCGGACGGGAAACCCCGCCCGCCCTCGTCATGAAACGGCTGCGCCGGCCGGCGGCCGGCAGGCGCTATACCGTGCTCAGCTGTTCAGCGAGCGCTTGTCGACGGCGAGCGCCGCTTCGCGCATCACTTCCGACATCGACGGGTGCGGATGGCAGATGCGGGCGATGTCTTCCGACGCCGCCTTGAATTCCATCGCCACCACGGCTTCCGCGATCAGGTCCGATGCGTTCGCCGCGATCACGTGCACGCCGAGCAGTTCGTCGGTCTTCGCATCCGCGATCATCTTCACGAAGCCGTCCGGCGCGTTCATGCCGAGCGCGCGGCCGTTGATCGAGAACGGGAACTTGCCCGACTTGATCTCGCGGCCTTCCGCCTTCAGCTGCTGCTCCGTCTTGCCGACCCATGCGATTTCCGGGTACGTGTAGATCACCCACGGAATGCAGTTGTAGTCGATGTGCGGCTTCTGGCCGTCGATCACTTCCGCGACCAGCACGCCTTCGTCTTCCGCCTTGTGCGCGAGCATCGGGCCACGCACCACGTCGCCGATCGCGTACACGTTCGGCACCGCCGTACGGCAGTGATCGTCCACGTCGATGAAGCCGCGTTCGTTCGCCTTCAGGCCGATTGCCTCGAGGCCGAGGTTGTCGGTATTCGGCACGCGGCCGACCGATACGATCAGGCGGTCGGCGTCGAGCGTCTGCGCGTTGCCGTCCTTGTCCGTGTAGGCGATCGACACGCCGTCCGCGGTCGTCTTCACTTCGCCGATCTTCACGCCGAGATGGATGTCGAGGCCTTGCTTCTTGAACAGCTTGGCCGCTTCCTTCGCGAGCGCTTCGTCAGCTGCGCCGAGGAAGGCCGGCAGCGCTTCGAGCACCGTCACTTCGGCACCCAGGCGGCGCCACACCGAGCCGAGCTCGAGGCCGATCACGCCTGCGCCGATCACGGCGAGCTTCTTCGGCACCGTGTCGAACGTCAGCGCACCTTCGTTGTCCGACACGATCCTGTTGTCGACCGGGATGCCCGGCAGGTGACGCGCCTTCGAGCCCGTCGCGATGATCACGTTCTTCGCGGTGACGACTTCGGTTTCACCCTCGCCGCTCACTTCGATCTGCACGCCGGCGTCGGTCTTGCCGGTGAACTTGCCGTGGCCCTTCAGCCAGGTGATCTTGTTCTTCTTGAACAGGAACTCGATACCGGACGTCATCTTCTCGACGATCGCGTCCTTGCGGCCGAGCATCTTCGCGACGTCGATCTTCACGCCATCGACCGTGATGCCGTGATCGGCCAGGTGGTGCGACGTGTTCTCGAACTCTTCCGACGATGCGAGCAGCGCCTTCGACGGGATGCAGCCGACGTTCAGGCAGGTGCCGCCGAGCTTCAGCGCGCCGGCCGGGTTCTTCCACTTTTCGATACAGGCAACGGTCTTGCCCAGCTGCGCGGCACGGATCGCGGCGATGTAGCCGCCGGGGCCGGCGCCGATCACGACGACGTCAAATTCCTTGGACATGGCAATCCTTTCTTCTTGTGCATCCGCACGGGCGCGCGAGGTCGCGCGCCCGTGCGGAGCGGGTCAATGCGGTGAAACTCGGCTTACAGGTCGAGCAGCAGGCGTGCCGGATCTTCCAGCGCATCCTTCATCGCGACGAGCGACAGCACGGCTTCGCGGCCGTCGATGATGCGGTGGTCGTACGACAGCGCGAGGTAGTTGATCGGACGGATAACGATCTGGCCGTTTTCGACAACCGGACGCTCCTTCGTCGCGTGCACGCCAAGGATTGCCGACTGCGGCGGGTTGATGATCGGGGTCGACAGCATCGAGCCGAACACGCCGCCGTTCGAGATCGAGAACGTACCGCCCGTCATTTCCTCGATCGACAGCTTGCCGTCCTTCGCCTTCTGGCCGAACTCGGCGATCTTCTTTTCAATCTCGGCAAGGCTCAGTTGATCCGCGTTGCGCAGGATCGGCACGACGAGGCCGCGCGGCGAGCCGACAGCGATACCGATGTCGAAGTAGCCGTGGTAGACGATGTCGTTACCGTCGATCGACGCGTTCACGAGCGGGAACTTCTTCAGCGCGTGCACGGCCGCCTTCACGAAGAACGACATGAAGCCGAGCTTCACGCCATGTTCCTTCTCGAACTTGTCCTTGTACTTGTTGCGCAGTTCCATGACCGGAGCCATGTTCACTTCGTTGAACGTCGTCAGGATCGCGTTGGTCTGCTGCGACTCGAGCAGGCGCTCGGCGATACGCGCACGCAGGCGCGACATCGGCACGCGTTGTTCCGGACGATCGTTCAGCCACGTCGCTGCCGACGCCGGCACCTTCACTTCCGGCAGCGCCGGCTTCGCAGCGGCGGTCTTCGCCGGTGCAGCGGCCGGCGCAGCCTTCGGTGCGCTGCCTGCTGCGAGCGCGTCGCCCTTCGTGACGCGGCCGTCGCGGCCCGAACCTGCGACGTCGCCTGCCGACAGGCCCTTCTCGGCCAGCAGCTTCGACGCGGCCGGCGATGCGGCAGCCGAGCTCGATGCGACAGCGGCAGCCGGCTGGGCTGCCGGTGCGGCTGCAGCAGGTGCTGCTGCCGGCTTCACTTCGGCGGCGCCTGCCGCGGCTTCGGCAGCACCTGCCTTCGCTTCGGTGTCGATCGTCGCGATGATCTGGTCGGCAACGACCGTGTCACCGTCGTTCTGCAGCACTTGCGCGAGCACGCCCGCGGCCGGTGCCGGCACTTCGAGCACGACCTTGTCGGTCTCGAGTTCGATCAGGATTTCGTCCTGCGCGACTGCTTCGCCCGGCTTCTTCTTCCACTGCAGCATGGTGGCTTCCGAAACCGACTCCGAAAGCTGGGGGACTTTGACTTCTACGATAGCCATGTGATTTTCCTGGATGCTTAATCTGGGTAATGACGAGGTTCGTGCGATTCCTTCGGCCAGTGCGGCGCGCGACGCGCCCGGCAGGCCAAAAGAGACGGGAAAGCGCCGCGCGCCTTCCCGTTTCGCTTCCGTCGGTTATTTCGCGATCGATGCGCTCTTCAGGCGGCCGAACGCACCTTCGATGAGGGCCTTCTGCTGCTCGTAGTGCTTCGCGTAGTAGCCAACCGCCGGCGAGGCCGAAGCCGGACGGCCGCTGTATGCCAGCTTCTGCCCTTCCTTCATGCCTTCCTTCAGGTGGTGCTCGACGTAGAACCAGGGACCCTGGTTCTGCGGCTCGTCCTGCACCCAGACCACTTCAGTCGCGTTCTCGTACTTCTTCAATTCGGCTTCGAACTGCTTGTGCGCGAACGGATACAGCTGCTCGATACGGATGATCGCGACGTCGTTCGCCTTCGCTTCGCGGCGATGCGCGACGAGGTCGTAGTACACGCGGCCCGAGCAAGCCAGCACGCGCTTGACCTTCTTCGCGTCGATGCCGCCGTCGGTTTCGCCCAGCACCGGCTGGAACGAACCCTTCGCGAGTTCCGACAGATCCGACACCGCTTCCTTGTGGCGCAGCAGCGACTTCGGCGTTGCGACGATCAGCGGCTTGCGGAACAGGCGGATCATCTGGCGACGCAGCAGGTGGAAAATCTGCGCCGGCGTCGTCGGTTGGACGACCTGCATGTTGTGATCCGCACACAGTTGCAGGAAACGCTCGATACGCGTGGACGAGTGTTCCGGACCCTGGCCTTCGTAGCCGTGCGGCAGCAGCATCGTGAGACCCGACACGCGGCCCCACTTCACTTCGCCCGACGAGATGAACTGGTCGATCACGACCTGCGCGCCGTTGACGAAGTCGCCGAACTGCGCTTCCCACAGCACGAGCGTGTTCGGCTCGGCGGTCGAGTAACCGTATTCGAAGCCCAGCACGGCTTCTTCCGACAGCACCGAGTCGATCACCGTGAACTTCGCCTGGCCTTCAGCGATGTTCTGCAGCGGCACGTACGTGCCGTCGTTCCAGCGCTCGCGGTTCTGGTCGTGCAGCACCGCGTGACGGTGCGTGAACGTGCCGCGGCCCGAGTCCTGGCCGGTCAGGCGCACCGAGTAGCCCGATGCGACGAGCGACGCGAACGCGAGGTGTTCGCCCATGCCCCAGTCGAGCGGCTGGTCGCCACGCGCCATGTTGCGGCGGTCGTTGATCACGCGCTCGACGAGCGGGTGGACCTTGAAGTTTTCCGGGACCGTCGTGATGCGTTCGCCGAGGCGCTTCAGTTCTGCGAGCGGCACGGCCGTGTCGGCTGCATCCGTCCACTTGCGGTTCAGGAACGGAACCCAGTCGACCGCGTACTTGCTCTTGTAGTTCGACAGGACCGGGTCGACCGTGTGGTGACCGTCGTCCATCGCCTTGCGGTACGCCTTGACGTAGTTGTCGGCGTCTTCCGCGCTGATCACGCCCTGCTGCACGAGCTTCTCGGCGTACAGCGCACGGGTGCCCGGGTGCTGCGCGATCTTCTTGTACATCAGCGGCTGCGTGACCGCCGGCGTGTCCTGCTCGTTGTGGCCCAGCTTGCGGAAGCAGACGATGTCGATCACGACATCCTTGTGGAACTGCATCCGGTAGTCGATCGCGATCTGGATCGCGAGCACGACGGCTTCAGGATCGTCGCCGTTCACGTGCAGCACCGGCGCCTCGATCATCTTGACGACGTCGGTACAGTACAGCGTCGAGCGCGCATCGCGCGGGTCGGACGTCGTGAAGCCGATCTGGTTGTTGATGACGATGTGCAGCGTGCCGTGCGTGCCGTAGCCGCGCGTCTGCGCGAGGTTCAGCGTTTCCATCACGACGCCCTGGCCTGCGAAGGCCGCGTCGCCGTGGATCTGCACCGGCAGCACCTGCAGGCCGTCTTCGTCGCCGCGACGATCCATCCGCGCCTTCGCGGAACCTTCGACCACCGGGTTCACGATTTCGAGGTGCGACGGGTTGAACGCGAGCGACAGGTGGACCGGGCCGCCTTCGGTCGACACGTCCGACGAGAAGCCCTTGTGATACTTCACGTCACCGGCCGGCAGGTCGTCGACGTGCTTGCCTTCGAATTCGGCGAACAGGTCGGAGGGCATCTTGCCCAGCGTGTTGACCAGCACGTTCAGACGGCCACGGTGGGCCATGCCGATGATGATTTCCTGCACGCCGCGCTTGCCCGAGTGCTGGACGACTTCGTCCATCGCCGCGATGAAGCTTTCGCCGCCTTCGAGCGAGAAGCGCTTCTGGCCGACGTACTTGGTATGCAGGTAGCGCTCGAGGCCTTCAGCGGCCGTCAGGCGATTCAGGATGTGCTTCTTCTCATCTGCCGAGAAGTTCGGCGTCGCGCGGATCGACTCCAGGCGCTCCTGCCACCAGCGCTTCTGTTCCGGGTCGCTGATGTACATGTATTCGGCGCCGATCGTGCCGCAGTACGTGTCTCGCAGACCCTTGACGATGTCACGCAGCGAAGCCTGGTCGAAACCGAAATACAGGTTGCTTGCGCTGTACGTCTGGTCGAGGTCGCCTTCGGAGAAATCGTAGAACGCGGGTTCGAGCTCGGGAATGGCGGGACGTTCGCGACGCTTCAGGGGATCCAGATTGGCCCATTGCGAGCCGAGGAAGCGATAGGCGCTGATGAGGGACTGAACGTGCACTTGCTTGCGTGCCGCAGCCAGATTGCTGGTGCTTTCGCGCGGAATGAAGGCATTGGCCTTCGCGCGCTCGGCGAACGATTCGACGATCGGGAAATGGGCGACGTCATTGGCATTCGAACCGTCCGTTGCAGGCACATTCTGCAGCGCGTCGAAATACTCTCGCCAGTTCTCCGGCACCGATGCCGGATTGTTGAGGTATGCATCGTACAGTTCTTCAACGTACGAAGCATTGCCGCCGAACAGATAGGAGTTCAGCTGAAACTGCTTCATTACATCTGACATTTTACGCTCACCTTTCTTCGAGCTTCTCGAGAAATAGCGGGTTACTCAACCTTCCGCGACACGGCCTGACCGTTTAGCGGATTGCGAATCAAGTCTTGCTTGGAAGGACCTAAAACTTGCGTGCGCGCAGCATATCACAGAACCGATACCGGAGTTCACGGCGAAATGTGCCCGAAAGCACCGCGCGACGGGGTTTTGCCGGATTGCCACGACCCGCAGGAACAGTCTTTTGCAGACGACACGATTGCACTTCGCGCAGATGCAAAAAAGGCTGCCCCGAGGGCAGCCTTTTCCGTCATGCAAGGGAACGATCGAACGCTCAGTCGACCGCGCCTTCGCGGCTCGCGCGGCGACGCTCGTGCTCTTTCAGGAAGCGCTTGCGCAGGCGGATCGACTGCGGCGTCACTTCGACGAGCTCGTCGTCGTCGATGAACTCGACCGCGTACTCGAGCGACATCTGAACCGGCGGCACGAGGCGCACGGCTTCATCGGTACCCGATGCACGCACGTTGGTCAGCTGCTTGCCCTTGATCGGGTTCACGACGAGGTCGTTGTCACGGCTGTGGATGCCGATGATCATGCCCTCATAGAGCGCGTCACCCGGCTTCACGAACATGCGGCCGCGATCCTGCAGCTTCCACAGTGCGTAGGCCACGGCAGCGCCGTCGTCCTGCGAGATCAGCACGCCGTTGCGGCGCTCGAACACCGAGCCGTCCTTGACCGGTGCATACGAGTCGAAGATATGGCTCATCAGGCCCGTGCCGCGCGTGAGCGTCAGGAATTCGCTCTGGAAGCCGATCAGGCCACGCGCCGAGATCTTGTACTCGAGACGCGTGCGGCCGCGGCCGTCCGACGCCATGTCGAGCATCTCGCCCTTGCGGCGACCGAGCTCTTCCATCACGCCACCCTGATGCTCGTCCTCGACGTCGACGGTCAGCAGCTCGTACGGCTCGTGCCGCACGCCGTCGATTTCCTGCATCACGACGCGCGGACGCGACACGGCCAGTTCGTAGCCTTCACGACGCATGTTCTCGACGAGAATCGTCAGGTGCAGTTCGCCGCGGCCCGACACTTCGAACACCGTTTCGTCGCCGGTGTCCTTCACGCGCAGCGCGACGTTGTGGTTCAGTTCCTTCATCAGGCGGTCGCGGATCTGGCGGCTCGTGACGAACTTGCCTTCGCGGCCGGCGAGCGGCGACGAGTTGACAAGGAAGTTCATCGTCAGCGTCGGCTCGTCGACGGTGATCATCGGCAGCGCTTCCGGCGTATCCACCGCGCAGATCGTTGCGCCGATGCCGACGTCTTCAATACCGTTGATCAACACGATGTCGCCGGCCTCGGCCGATTCGACCTGCACGCGCTCGAGGCCCGTGAACGACAGCACCTGGTTGATCTTGCGGTTCAGCACGTCGCCTTCCGGGCCGAAGCGCATCGCGACCGGCTGGCCCGGCTTGATGCGGCCGCGCGTGATGCGGCCGACGCCGATCCGGCCAACGTACGTCGAATAGTCGAGCGACGTGATCTGCAGCTGCAGCGGCGCGTCCGGATCCGCCGGACGGACCGGCACGTGCTCGAGGACTGCCTCGAACAGCGGGCGCATGTCGCCTTCGCGCGCAGCGGGGTCGAGCGACGCATAGCCGTTCAGGCCCGATGCGTAGACGATCGGGAAGTCGAGCTGCTCTTCGGTTGCGCCGAGCTTGTCGAACAGGTCGAAGGTCTGGTTGATGACCCAGTCGATCCGCGCACCCGGACGGTCGATCTTGTTGACGATGACGATCGGCTTCAGGCCGAGCGCGAGCGCCTTCTTCGTGACGAAGCGCGTCTGCGGCATCGGGCCCTCGACCGCGTCGACGAGCAGCAGCACCGAGTCGACCATCGACAGCACGCGCTCCACCTCGCCTCCGAAGTCCGCGTGCCCCGGCGTGTCGACGATGTTGATGTGCGTGCCTTCGTATTCGACCGCGCAGTTCTTCGCGAGAATCGTGATCCCGCGCTCTTTTTCGATGTCGTTCGAGTCCATCACCCGCTCCGCAATCTGCTGGTTCTCGCGGAAGGTGCCGGACTGGCGAAGCAGTTGGTCGACGAGCGTAGTCTTGCCGTGGTCGACGTGGGCGATGATGGCGATATTGCGAAGGGCGCGGGTCATAGAAACCTGGAAATCGTTTGAACGCGCAAAAGCGCCCGCTCGTTTTTCACGGGCGCGCGCATTGCAGCTTGGAAAGCCTCAAATTATAGCACGTGAGAATGTCGAGAGCTGACCGGCACGCCCTCCCCTCGAACGCGCCAATCCGCCGACGCCCACGTCGCAGGCGAGCCCAAAAACCTTATCAGGATCAGGGATTTTTGTGGCGCGAAGCGCGCCCTTTGCCGTTCGATTAACATTTGCCGCGGCAAGCAACTGTGCCTATACTGCTGCCTAGTCAACTATTGCAGCTTCAGGGTTTTATGTCGGATTCTTCTACCCAACCGCCCGTTTCGCCGCTGTCTTCATATCAGATGAACGACAGCGTCGGTTATCTGATGTCGCGCGTGAAGTCGGTGATGACCAACCTCGTCACCCAACGCACGCAGGAAGAGCTCGGCATCACGGGCACGCAGGCAAGCATGCTGTTCATGATCGCTGTCGGCAAGTGCTCGACGGCCGCCGAGCTCGCACGCGAGTACGGAATCGACGCGAGCGCGGTCACGCGCCTGCTCGATCGGGTCGAGAAACGCGGCCTGCTGTCCCGCGTCCGCAGCATCGAGGATCGGCGTGTCGTGCGCCTCGAGCTGACCGACGAAGGCCGTGCACTCGCCGAACGGCTGCCGCCCATTTTCCGCAGTGTGCTCGACCAGGTGCTGGACGGGTTTACGCAGGAAGAAGTCGGGTTCCTGAAGAGCATGCTGCGCCGCATTCTCAGCAACTACTGCGAGACCGCCGGCGGCAGCATCACGTAATAGTTGCCATAACAATAACTTTTGACAGATTAATGTAAGGAAATCCTTGCAGTGTCCATCATTCATTCCGAGTCAGGGATCAGCGCGATGAAATCCTCCCCGTTGTCCGTGCGCGCCGGGTCGTGCCGCGCCGCCGTTGCCGCCGCGGTCGCCGCACTGGCGCTGGCGGGCTGCGCGAACTACATCGGCATCAAGAGCGACAAGCAGATCGCCCCCGCGTCGCAATTCGAATCCGCGCAGAGCCTGCCGGCCCAGGGCGGCCAGTGGCCGGCGCTCGACTGGGCCAGCCAGTTCGGCGATCCGCAGTTGCCGAAGCTGATCGACGAGGCCCTGCAGGGCAATCCGTCGATCGCGCAGGCGCAGGCGCGTATCGCAAAGGCGTCGTCGTACATCGAATCGTCGCGTTCGAACCTGATGCCGAAGGCGGAAGCCAGCTATTCGTGGACGCGCGAGCTGTATTCGGCGAACGCGCTGTTCCCGCCCCCGTACGGCGGCCAGTGGTATAGCGAGAACAACGCGCTCGCGAGCGCATCGTGGGAACTCGACCTGTGGGGCAAGAACCGCGAACGCCTGCACACCGCCGTGTCGCAGGAAAAGGCGGCCGAAGCCGACATGCAGCAGGCACGCATCACGCTCGCGTCGTCGGTCGCCCGCACCTACAACTCGCTCGCGCAGCTCTATGCGCTGCGCGATATCGCCCAACGCGAGATCTCCAACCGCGAGACAGTCGGCAAGATCACCGACGGCCGCGTGTCGGCCGGCCTCGACACCAATGTCGAACGCCAGACGGCCCGCGGCAACATCGCGACGACCCAGGCTTCCCTATCGGATCTCGACGGCCAGATCACGTCGGTGCGCTACCAGCTCGCGGCACTGCTCGGCAAGGGCCCCGATCGCGGGCTGCAGATCGCGGCCCCCGTGATGAACCCGAGCGGCGAAGTTGCACTGCCCGGCAACCTGCCGGCCGATCTCGTCGCGCGCCGCCCCGACATCGTCGCCGCGCGCTGGCAGGTCGAAGCCGCGATGCACGACGTGAAGGAAGCGAAAGCCGAGTTCTACCCCGACGTGAACCTCGCGGCCGGCTTCGGCTTCGATGCGTTCGGCTGGGGCAAATTCCTGAACTTCGCGAGCCGTCAGGCGCAGTTCGGCCCGGCGATCCACCTGCCGATTTTCGACGCCGGCGCGCTGCGCGCGCAGCTCAAGGGCCGCTACGCGGATTTCGACCTCTCGGTGGCGAACTACAACCAGACGCTGATCAGCGCGCTGAACGACGTCGCGACGCAGGTCGCATCGATCCGTGCGGTCGATCGCCAGATGGGTGATGCGCAACGCGCACTCGACGCATCGACGCGCGCATACGACCTCGCGGTCATCCGCTACAAGGCCGGCCTGTCGCCGCAGTTGCAGGTGCTGACCGCGGACAGCAACCGCCTCGCATCGGAGCAGACGGTGACCAACCTGAAGATGCGCCGCCGCGACATGCAGCTCGCGCTGATCAAGGCGCTGGGCGGCGGGTTCGATGCGACCGGCACGCCGCTCGCCGCGCCCGATGCCAACAAGCCGACAAAACTGGCCGCCAACTGAACCGGCGCCACCACTACGCAGACACTCGAAATAACGGACGGAGAAAATCGCAATGAGCGACCAACAAAACGCCGCCAGTGCGCAGCCGCAGAACAACGGCAAGCGCAAACGGATGATGACGCTGCTCGTCGCGGTCATCGTGATCGCGGCCATCGCGTATGGCCTGTACTACTTCCTCGTCGCCCGCTTCCATGAAGGGACCGACGACGCGTACGTGAACGGCAACGTCGTGCAGATCACGCCGCAAGTCACCGGCACCGTGATTGCGGTGAAGGCCGACGACACGCAGACGGTCAAGGCCGGCGATCCGCTCGTCGTGCTCGATCCGGCCGACTCGCAGGTCGCGCTGCAGCAGGCCGAAGCCAATCTCGCGCAGACGGTGCGCCAGGTACGCGGCCTGTTCGTCAACGACGACCAGTACCGCGCACAAGTCGCGCTGCGCCAGTCCGACCTGTCGAAAGCCGAGGACGATCTCCGCCGCCGCGTGGCCGTCGCGCAGACGGGCGCCGTGTCGCAGGAAGAAATCTCGCACGCACGCGACGCCGTTCGCGCCGCCCAGGCATCGCTCGACGCCTCGCAGCAGCAACTCGCGTCGAACCGCGCGTTGACCGCGAACACGACGATCGCGTCGCATCCGAACGTGATGGCCGCAGCCGCGAAGGTTCGCGACGCGTACCTGGCGAACGCTCGAAATGTGCTGCCCGCGCCGGTCACCGGCTATGTCGCGAAGCGCTCGGTGCAGGTCGGCCAGCGCGTGTCGCCGGGCACGCCGCTGATGTCGGTGGTGCCGCTGAACGCGGTGTGGGTCGACGCGAACTTCAAGGAAGTCCAGCTCAAGCACATGCGCATCGGCCAGCCGGTCGAACTGACGGCCGACATCTATGGCTCGTCGGCGGTCTACCACGGCAAGGTGGTCGGCTTCTCGGCCGGTACGGGCTCGGCGTTCTCGCTGCTGCCGGCGCAGAACGCGACGGGTAACTGGATCAAGGTCGTACAGCGCCTGCCGGTGCGGATCGAGCTCGATCCGAAGGATCTCGCCAAGCATCCGCTGCGCATCGGCCTGTCGATGCAGGCCGACGTGGACATCAAGGACGAACGCGGCGACCAGCTCGTGAACGCGCCGAACACCGTCTACGAGACCAACGTGTTCGCGAAATACGGCGACGAAGCCGACGCCGAAATCGCCCGCATCATCGCCGAGAACGCAGGCGGCAACGCATCGGCACCGGCCGCGGCGAAGTCGAACGCCGTCGCGAAGATGATGTAACCGTTCCGACTCCGGAAAGACAACCGACATGGCACAGGCTCCTGTCTCTCACCCGCCCTTGCAGGGCGGGCAGCTCGTGATCGGGACGATCGCGGTGTCGCTCGCGGTGTTCATGAACGTGCTCGACACGTCCATCGCGAACGTCGCGATCCCGACCATCTCGGGCGACCTCGGCGTGTCGTCCGACCAGGGCACGTGGGTCATCACGTCGTTCGCGGTCGCGAACGCGATCTCCGTGCCGCTCACCGGCTGGCTGACCGACCGCTTCGGGCAGGTACGCCTGTTCCTCGCGTCGATCATCCTGTTCGTGATTTCGTCGTGGATGTGCGGGCTCTCGCCCAACCTGCCGTTCCTGCTTGCGTCGCGCGTGTTGCAAGGCGCGGTTGCGGGCCCGATGATTCCGCTGTCGCAAGCGCTCCTGCTGTCGAGTTATCCGCGCGCCAAGGCGCCGATGGCGCTCGCGCTATGGGCCATGACGACGCTGATCGCGCCCGTTGCCGGCCCGATCCTCGGCGGCTGGATCTCGGACAATTACTCGTGGCCGTGGATCTTCTATGTCAACATCCCGGTCGGCATCGCCGCCGCCGCCGCGACGTGGGCGATCTACCGCAATCGGGAGTCGGCGGTGCGCCGCGCGCCGATCGACGGCGTGGGCCTTGCGCTGCTGGTCATCTGGGTCGGCTCGCTGCAGATCATGCTCGACAAGGGCAAGGATCTCGACTGGTTCGCGTCGACGACCATCATCGTGCTCGCGCTGACCGCCGTCATTGCGTTCGCGTTCTTCGTCATCTGGGAACTGACCGCCGAGCACCCGGTGGTCGACCTGTCGCTGTTCCGCATGCGGAACTTCACCGGCGGCACGGTCGCGCTGTCGATCGGCTACGGCCTGTACTTCGGCAACCTCGTGCTGCTGCCGCTGTGGCTGCAGACGCAGATCGGCTACACCGCGACCGACGCCGGTCTCGTGATGGCGCCGGTCGGGCTGTTCGCCATCCTGCTGTCGCCACTCACCGGGAAGTACCTGCCGCGCACCGATCCGCGCTTCATCTCGACGGCGTCGTTCCTGACGTTTGCGCTGTGCTTCTGGATGCGCTCGCGCTACACGACGGGCGTCGACGAATGGTCGCTGACGCTGCCGACGCTCGTGCAGGGCATCGCAATGGCCGGCTTCTTCATCCCGCTGGTGTCGATCACGCTGTCCGGCCTGCCCGGCCACCGCATTCCCGCGGCATCGGGCCTGTCGAACTTCGTGCGGATCATGTGCGGCGGCATCGGCACGTCGATCTTCCAGACGGCCTGGGACCATCGCAACAACTTCCATCACGCGCAATTGGTCGAGCAGGCGAACGTCTACAACCCAACGTTCAACCAGGCCGTCACGCAGATGGGCAACCTCGGGCTGACGCAGGACCAGGCGCACGGGCTGATCAACAATATGGCCACGCAGCAGGCCGCGCAACTCGGGGTGAACGACCTGTTCTACATCTCGGCGGCGATCTTCGTGCTGCTGATCGGGCTGATCTGGATCACGAAGCCCGAGCGCTCGGGTGGCGGCGATGCCGGTGCCGCGGCATCGGCTGCGCACTGAACGCGCAGCCTGAATGCAAACAAAAAGCCCGGTCGACCTCGACCGGGCTTTTTTTATTCCGACGGGAGCGCGCGTTCGCGCCGTTGCGTCAGGCCGCCGTGACGACGAGCCGTTCCGGTGCCAGCACGCCGTTCGCCTTGCGGGCCACGCCGAGCAGCCGAGTCGCGTCGTAGACACGCACACGCTCGCCTTCGGCCGCATCGATCGGGTCGAGCGCCGACAGCGGCAGACGCTGGCCGTGCAGGAACCGCTTCGCGCTGGTTTCATCGAGACGCACCAGCGGAAACGTCGACAGTAACGCGTCGACCGGCTGGAGCCACGCATCGCGCGACGCTTCGTCGGCATCGGACAGCGCATCGAGCGTCACCGCGTGCTCGAGCGTCAGCACACCGACACCCGTGCGACGCAGCATCGTCAGATGCGCACCGCAACCGAGCGCCTCGCCGACATCCTCCGCCAGCGTGCGCACGTAAGTGCCCTTGCTGCAGGTCACGCGAAACGTCACGTCGGGCAAGTCGCACGCGAGCAGGTCGAGCGCGAGGATCGTCACGTTGCGGCCCTCGCGCTCGACGGTTTGTCCCGCGCGCGCATATTCGTACAGCGGCTTGCCGTCGCGCTTGAGCGCCGAATACATCGGCGGCACCTGCACGATCTCGCCGGTGAAACGCACGAGCGCGGCTTCTACAGCCGTGCGATCGCATTCGACGGGCCGCGTGTCGATCACCTCGCCTTCCGCGTCGCCGGTCGCGGTACGCTGGCCGAGACGCATCGTCGCTTCGTAGGTCTTGTCTGCTTCGAGCAGATCCTGCGAGAACTTCGTCGCCTCGCCGAAGCACAGCGGCAGCAGGCCCGAAGCCAGCGGATCGAGCGTGCCGGTGTGACCGGCTTTCTTCGCGAGCAGCAGGCGCTTCGCGCGAATCAGCGCGTCGTTGCTCGACAGGCCGACCGGCTTGTCGAGCAGGAGGACGCCGTCCAGCACGCGCCGGGGCACGCGCGGACGTTGGGGTGCTGCAGTCGTCATAGGCCGGTCGAGCTCAGTCGTCCTTGGTGGCCGCATCGGCCTCGTCGTCGTCCTTGGCACGCGTCGCGTTCGCTTCCTTGATCAGGAGCGACATTTCCACTGCCTTCTCGATCGTCTGGTCGTAGTGGAAATGCAGCGTCGGCACCGTATGGATGTGCAGGCGCTTGAACAACAGGTTGTGCAAGTGACCCGACGCGTGGTTCAGCGCTTCCTGCGTCTTGGCCGGATCGCCGGTCAACGCGGTGAAGTAGACCTTCGCGTGTGCGTAATCCGGCGTGAGCTCCACGCTCTGGATGGTCACGATGCCGATGCGCGGGTCCTTGACCTCGCGCATGATGAGTTCGGACAGATCACGCTGAATCTGGTCAGCGATCTGCACGTTGCGATTGGGGGAAGTACGTTTCCTGGACATGATCGATCCGTGATCCGTTTATCAGGATAAAGCGGCGGCCAGTGTTGGCACGCCACCATGAAAATGGGCGGGACAGGCCCAAGCCTGCCCCGCCCATGAGCCGATGCGCGAGGGTTACAGCGTACGCGCGACTTCGGTCACTTCGAAGACTTCGAACTGGTCGCCTTCGATGACGTCGTTGAAGTTCTTCACCGACATACCGCACTCGAAGCCTTGCTTCACTTCCTTCACGTCGTCCTTGAAGCGCTTCAGCGATTCGAGTTCGCCCGTGAAGATCACGACGTTGTTGCGCAGCACGCGAACCGACGACGAGCGCTTGACGATACCGTCCGTGACCATACAGCCTGCAACCGTGCCAACCTTCGGCACCTTGAAGACCTGGCGCACCTCGACCATACCGGTGATGACTTCGCGCTTCTCCGGCGCCAGCATGCCCGACATTGCCGCCTTCACCTCATCCACTGCGTCGTAGATGATGTTGTAGTAGCGGATATCGATGCCGTTCGCTTCGGCCAGCTTGCGCGCCTGTGCATCCGCACGCGTGTTGAAGCCGATGATGACAGCCTTCGATGCCGTTGCGAGGTTGACGTCGTTTTCGCTGATGCCGCCCACCGCGCTGTGCACTATCTGCACGCGCACTTCGTCGGTCGACAGCTTGAGCAGCGACTGCACGAGTGCTTCCTGCGAGCCCTGCACGTCCGCCTTGATGATGAGCGGCAGGTTCTGCACTTCGCCTTCGCCCATCTGCTCGAGCATGCTTTCCAGCTTCGCGGCCTGCTGCTTCGCAAGCTTGACGTCGCGGAACTTGCCCTGACGGAACAGTGCGATTTCACGCGCCTTGCGCTCGTCCGGCAGCACGATCACTTCCTCGCCCGCACCCGGCACTTCCGACAGACCCTGGATTTCGACCGGGATCGACGGGCCGGCTTCCTTCGTCGGCTTGCCGTTCTCGTCGAGCATCGCACGCACGCGGCCGTAGGCCGTACCCGCCAGCACGATGTCGCCGCGGTTCAGCGTACCGGACTGCACGAGGATCGTCGCGACCGGGCCCTTGCCCTTGTCGAGCTTCGCTTCGATCACGATGCCCTTGGCCGGCGCTTCGACCGGTGCCTTCAGTTCCAGCACTTCGGCTTGCAGCAGCACGTTCTCGAGCAGATCGTCGATGCCTGCGCCCGTCTTTGCCGACACCGGCACGAACGGCGAATCGCCACCGTACTCTTCCGGCACGACGCCTTCCGCGACCAGCTCCTGCTTGACGCGATCGGGGTTCGCTTCCGGCTTGTCGATCTTGTTGATCGCGACGACGATCGGCACGCCACCCGCCTTCGCGTGGGCGATCGCTTCCTTCGTCTGCGGCATCACGCCGTCGTCGGCTGCCACCACCAGCACCACGATGTCGGTCGCCTTCGCGCCGCGTGCACGCATTGCCGTGAACGCTTCGTGACCCGGCGTATCGAGGAACGTGATGACGCCACGCGGCGTGTCGACGTGATAGGCGCCGATATGCTGCGTAATGCCGCCCGCTTCGCCTGCGGCAACCTTCGCGCGGCGGATGTGGTCGAGCAGCGAGGTCTTGCCGTGGTCGACGTGACCCATCACCGTGACGACCGGCGGACGCGGCAGTTGCTCCGCATCGGTACCGGTTTCGCCTTCGACGAGCAGCGCTTCCGGATCGTCCAGCTTCGCGGCAACCGCGCGGTGGCCCAGTTCCTCGACGACGATCATCGCCGTTTCCTGGTCCAGCACCTGGTTGATCGTGACCATCTGGCCCATCTTCATCATCACCTTGATGACTTCGGAGGCCTTGATCGACATCTTGTGCGCGAGATCGGCAACCGACACGGTTTCCGGCACGTGCACTTCACGGACGATCGGCTCGGTCGGCGCCTGGAACGACGATGCGCTGTCCTGGTGACGGCCGCGGCCCTTCGGGCCACCGCGCCAGCCGCGGTCGACGCCGCCGCTCGAATCGCCGCGCGTCTTGATGCCGCGGCGCTTCGACGCGTCGTCCTGCCAGCCGCCCTTGCCTGCGCCCGGCTTCTTGTTGCGGTCGCCCGCGCCTGCCGGCGCTTGCGTCGTTGCCGGTGCTGCACCAGCCGGCTTCTTCACGGCCGGACGCGCCTGCGCACCTTCCGGCTTTGCCGGCTTGTGCAGCGTGCCCTTCGCTTCGGCCGGCTTCGGCGGCTCGACCGGCTTCGGCGGCTCGACTGCCTTGACCACGGCCTTGCGCGGCGTGTTCATCATTTCGCGAATCGCACGCGCTTCGGCTTCTGCCGCCGCACGACGCTTGCTGATCTCTTCCTGCTCGGCGCGCGCCTTGTCCGCCGCCTCGCGGGCAGCGTCTTCAGCCTTCTTCGCCGCTTCGCGCTGTGCCGCACGTTCGGCGGCTGCGCGTGCTTCGTCCTGCGCGGACTGCGTGCTCGCCGCTTCCTGCTCGGCTGCTGCAGCCTGCTGCGCGGCTGCCTGCTGCTGTGCCGCCGCAGCGTCTGCCGCGGCACGCTTCGCCGCCGCTTCTTCCTCGGCGCGACGGCGCTCGGCTTCAGCCGCTTCCTCGCGGGCGCGACGTTCCGCTTCCTCGCGTTCGAGGCGTTCCTGACGCTCGCGCAGTTCCTGCGCCTGCTTCTCGAGCAGTTCGGCCTCGCGGCGCGCTTCTTCCTCGCGACGCTTCAGTTCCGCATCGTCGTCCGCTTCGGCGACCTGCGCCTGACCCTGTTCCGCACCCTCGCTCACGTCGTCGCGCTTGACGAACGTACGCTTCTTGCGGACCTCGACCTGAATGGTGCGAGCCTTGCCCGTCGCGTCAGATTGCTTGATCTCCGACGTATGCTTGCGGGTCAGCGTGATCTTGCGCTTGTCGCCGTCGGTTGCGCCGTGCGACTTGCGCAAATGATCGAGCAGACGCGCCTTGTCCGTTTCGGACAGCGCATCGTCTTCACTCGCTTTCTGGACGCCCGCTGCCTGCAGCTGTTCGAGCAGCACACCAGCAGGCATTTTCAGTTCCGCGGCAAATTGGGCTACGTTGTTACTCGCCATTCATTCCTCTTAGTGCAAGGACCGATTCCTTGCGGTTAGCATCGGGTCAGGCCATACGGCCGCCATCAAATCAGTGCGCCATGGTCATTTCTCACTGGAACCAGTGTTCACGTGCTTTCATGATCAACGCCTTAGCGGCATCCTCTTCCATCCCGGTCATGTCGACCAGTTCATCCACAGCCAGCTCGGCGAGATCGTCGCGCGTCTGCATGCCATGTTCAGCCAGCTTCGCGAGCAGCTCCGGCGTGATGCCGTCGAGGCTCTTGAGATCCAGCGCTGCGTTCTCGACCTTTTCTTCGTTCGCGATGGCCATCGTCAACAGCGCGTCGCGTGCGCGGTTGCGCAGTTCGTGCACGGTGTCCTCGTCGAACGCCTCGATTTCGAGCATTTCGTTGAGCGGCACGTAGGCGATCTCTTCCAGGCTCGTGAAGCCTTCGTCGATCAGGATGTCGGCAACTTCTTCGTCGACGTCGAGACGCGCCATGAACAGTGCACGCAGCCGGTCGCGCTCTTCGCCCTGCTTCAGTGCGGATTCGTCCGGCGTCATGATGTTGATCTGCCAGCCGGTCAGCTCGCCTGCAAGGCGAACGTTCTGACCACTGCGGCCGATCGCGACAGCCAGCTCGTTCTCGTCGACGACGACGTCCATCGAGTGCTTTTCTTCATCGACGACAATCGACTGGACAGCTGCCGGCGCGAGCGCGCCGATCACGAACTGGGCGGGATCTTCCGACCATAGCACGATGTCGATGTTTTCGCCACCGAGCTCGTTGCGCACGGCCTGCACGCGGGAACCGCGGATGCCGACGCAGGTGCCGATCGGATCGATCCGCTTGTCGTACGCGATGACGCCGATCTTCGCGCGCACGCCCGGGTCGCGGGCAGCCGCCTTGATCTCGAGCAGGCCCTGCTCGATTTCCGGCACTTCCATCTCGAACAGCTTCATCAGGAACTCGGGCGCCGTACGCGACAGCTCGATCTGCGGGCCGCGCGCGGTGCGGTCGACCTTCGCGATGTACGCGCGCACGCGGTCGCCCACGCGCAGGTTTTCCTTCGGGATCAGCTGATCGCGGCGCAGCAGCGCCTCGACACGGCCGGATTCGACGATGAAGTTGCCCTTGTCGAGGCGCTTCACCGTACCCGTCATGATCTTTTCACCCCGCTCGAGGTAATCGTTCAGGATCTGCTCGCGTTCGGCGTCGCGCACCTTCTGCAGGATCACCTGCTTCGCGGCCTGCGCGCCGATGCGACCGAACTCGATCGACGGGACGGGTTCCTCGACATACTCGCCGACTTCGACGTCGGGCTTCTGCTCACGTGCTTCGAACAACAGGATCTCGCGATCCGGCTCCTGCAAGCCTGCCTCGTCGGGCACGACGAGCCAGCGACGGAAGGTTTCGTGCTCGCCGCTTTCGCGATCGATATGGACGCGGATTTCGGCGCCTTCGTCGAACAGCTTCTTGGAAGCGGACGCGAGCGCAGCCTCGAGGGCGCCCAGCACCACATCCTTGTCGACGTTTTTCTCGCGCGCCAGCGCATCCACCAGCATCAACACTTCGCGACTCATTATTTGCGGCTCCTAAAGTCAACTTGCGGAATCAGGCGGGCTTTGTCGATATCGGCCAGCGTGAAATCCAGCATGGCCGCCTCGCCCTTCTTCCTCTCAAATTCCAAACCGATCGTTTCGCCATTCGGCGCGTGCAGAATGCCCCGGTACGTCTTGCGCCCGTCCAGCGGCTTTTTCAAGGTCACGGAAACTTCGCTGCCAGCGAAGCGCTCGAAGTCGGCCAGCTTCTTCAACGGGCGGTCGAGCCCCGGGGACGAGACTTCGAGCCGTTCGTAATCGATGTTTTCGACCGTCAAGACGTGCTGGAGCTGACGCGTGACCTTTTCGCAATCTTCGAGCGAGATGCCGGCAGGCTGATCGATATAGATGCAAAGCATGCCGCGCCCGGTGCGCTCGAGATCCACCAGCTCGTAGCCGAGCCCGGTGACCGTGGTTTCTATCAGTTCCGTCAGTTGCACTGTGTCCTCTCAGGTGTTCGCGCCCGCCGCTCGCGATTCACCCGCGGGCGCGCGCCTTAGCCGGCGCAGGAAGCGCTACCCGAGATGCCTAACCGTTTCAGCAAAAAAAAATGGGCGGAACGCCCATCTTCTTACTGGTGGTCGCACCTGAGCCGCACATTGAATCCGTACGCCCAGCGACTCCGCGATTATAGCGATTTTTGGCGCAAACGCCAAGCCAGCCGGTAAAAGCAGCGCGTCGCCTGCCTTTACGGCCCAAAAATGCGAAATCGGGCTGCTCGATCAACCGGCGCCATCGTGGCACGCCGGGGATCGGTTATGCCGGCGGCCATGCAGCGCCGCGCAACATATATACAGTCAAAGCAATAAACGCGATGCCGCGCGCCGACAAGACCTGCCGTATGCCGATCCGGTCGGCACGCTGCCGGCCTTGCGCCGCGAGCCCGAATGCTCAGCGACTACGCGTACGGCTGCGCTGCGGACGCTGGCCGCCGCGCGCGCCGCCGCCGTTGCCGGCACCCTCGGCACGATTGCCGTTCGGGTTGCGATTTCCACCCTTGCCGCCGCCGCGCTTGGGACCCGCGCTGTCACGCTTGGGCCCTGCGCCGTACGACGCGCGGTTGCCGTCGACATCGCCACGGCCACCGCCAGCGCGATTGCCATCGCGTCCACCGCCTGCACGGTTGCCATCTCGGCTACCGCCAGCGCGATTGCCGTAACCCGACGGCGCTACCGGCAGGCTGCCGTAGCCGCTCAGGCCCGGTAGCCCCGGCCCGCCGCGCCGACCACCACCGCGACGCGGCTGATCCAGTTGCCCATGAGCCGTCAGCACCGGCTCGCGGCTGATGAAGCCCATCGACGTCTGCATCGGATCGGGCTGGCGACGCTCGGCCTGCGGACCGGCGCCGCCGCGCTTGCCCTTCTCCTCGGACGGCGCCTTCAGGCCGACGGTCGCCATCAGCTTGCGCACCTGCGCGTCGTCGAGCTCCTCCCAACGACCGCGCTTCAGGCCGCGCGGTAGCGGAATCGGGCCGTGACGCGTACGGATCAGGCGGCTCACCATCAGGCCGACCGCCTCGAACATCCGGCGCACTTCGCGGTTGCGGCCTTCGGCCAGCGCGACGTGATACCAGTGGTTCGTGCCCTCGCCGCCGCCGTCGCGGATGCGCAGGAAGTTCGCCGGGCCGTCATCGAGCTCGACACCGTGCAGCAGCTTCTGCCGCATGCCTTCGGCCAGCTCGCCGACGACACGCACCGCGTACTCGCGCTCGACGCTATAGCGCGGATGCATGAAGCGGTTTGCGAGGTCACCCGAAGTCGTCAGCATCAGCAGACCTTCGGTATTGAAGTCGAGGCGGCCCACCGCGAGCCATTTCGCCGTCTTCATCGGCGGCAGGCGGTCGAACACCGACGGACGGCCTTCCGGATCCGCGTGGCTGACGATCTCGCCGGTCGGCTTGTGGTACAGCAGCACGCGCGGCGGCTTGTTCGGCAGCTTGCGCTTGACCGGCTTGCCGTTGATCCGCACCTGGTCGGTCGGCATGATGCGCTGGCCGATGTGCGCGGGCTCGCCGTTCACCGACACGCGGCCGGCGACGATCAGCTCTTCCATTTCGCGGCGCGAGCCCATGCCCGCCTCCGCCAGCACCTTGTGAAGCTTCGGCGCGTCGTCGTCCGGCGACAGCACGCGCTTGTTCGCCGGCTGGTTGCGGCCGCGACGCAGCATCGGCGCACGCACGCCGCTACCGCCCGCGGAGTTGTCCGCGTCGAATGCCGGCGACGTCACGTAGGCGAACAGTTCGTCCTGGGACGCATCGCCTTCCACCTTCGCCGCGCTGCCTTCAGCCTTCGATGTACCGCCGCGACGACCCTGGCCACCCTGGCCGCCTTGGGCCTTGGCCGCACCTTCGCGCTTGGCGGCCGGCTTGCGAGCCCCCTTGGCCGCACCTTCCTTGCGCGGTGCACGCGCCGGCGGCTGCGCTTCAGCGGCTTCGGCCGGCTGCGCGTCAGCGCCTTCGCCGCCCTGCGGCTCGCCTTCGGCGCCCTTCGACTTGGCCGCCGCGCGACGCCGCGCGATCAGGCTGCGCGGGCCTCGCCGCAGACCGCGGCGGGGACGCTCGTCGCCACCCTCGGCCGAAGCGCCCTGCTCCGGCGCATCGTCGGCACGCGCTGCCTGCATGGCAGGCGCGGACGATTCAATATCGTGGATATCTGTCAAAACAACCTCAAAATGTCAGGTCTCGCGCCCGGCGCGGGCGCGGCAAGAAGTTGGCCGCGATCAGGCGCGACGCTGTTCGGGTTCTGCTTCGTCGTCCGGCAGCGCATCGGCACCGATGGGTGCACTGGCGCTTCGAACGGCGTCAGCGAGACTGTCGGACGTGTCGTCCAGCATCTCGCCGTCCGCGGGACGGGAACGGGAGGCGTCGGCCTGGCCAGCCTCGCCGGGCATGTTGCCGGCCGCTTCCGCTCCGTCTCCGGCAACCGCTTCGGCAGCCGGCTTGCGATCTTCCTCGCTCCAATCCGCATGCAGCGGCTCGGGCAGCACATTGGCCGGCACTGCTTCGGCGCCAGCCTGTTCCAATCGTTCCGTTTGCCCGCGATCAGCATCGAGCGTATCGCGGCTCGGGATTTCCTGCGTCGACACGACGTCCGCCGCGTGATCATCCGGCAATCCCGCCGATTGACCGGCGGATGCCTCATCCGCGTGCGGCGCGTCGCCCGCTGCGTCGCCGGCAACCGGTATGCCCTCGTCGAAATCCATTGCCTGCTGCGCCAGCAGCGCAGCCTCGATGTTCGCGGCCGGCTCTTCGAGCGCAGGCAGATCATCGAGCGCCTTCAGGCCGAGATCGTCGAGGAACTGCTTCGTCGTCGCATACAGCGCCGGGCGCCCCGGCACGTCGCGATGACCGATCACTTCGATCCAGCCGCGATCCTCGAGTTGCTTGACCACCTGCGTATTGACCGTCACACCGCGAATCTCTTCGATATCGCCGCGCGTGACGGGTTGCCGGTACGCGATGATCGCGAGCGTTTCGAGCACCGCGCGCGAATATTTCGGCGGCTTCTCGGGATGCAGGCGATCCAGATAGTGACGCATCGCCGGCTTGCTCTGGAAACGCCATCCGGTCGCCAGCGCCACCAGCTCGACGCCGCGGCCGGACCAATCCTGTTTCAGATCTTCGAGCAACGTGCGGACCGTGTCAGCCGACACGCCGTCGGCAAAGAGCTTGCGCAAATCGCCGAGTTTCAGCGGCTCCTGCGCGCAGATCAAAGCAGTCTCGAGGACGATCTTCGCCTCTTGGGTATTCATGCAGCTAGGCCAGACCCTGTGGTCAAACGAACCGGATCAACAAACAGACGAAAGGAACGGAAGACGCGCTCGCCCGATTCTGATCGGTCATATTGATGGGAGCACGAACCGGGGGCGGCGAACCAACTTCAGGCCAGGCCCAAACCGGACGGAACAGCACGGCTCAACGACGGAACCGCGTGACTGAGCGCCATATTACGCAAAATTGCCCGGTGCGTAAAGATGAGCCGAACGGGCTGCCGACAGCACGCCGAGTCCGCTCCGGCCCCGCTTCAGCGGGCGGCCGCGCCACGCGCGAGGAACCGGCGCAGCCGCTCGACGCCCGCGTCGAGTCGCGCCGGATCGCATGCGTAGCACCAGCGCACGAACCCTTCCCCCTCCGGGCCGAATGCGCGCCCGGGCGCAAGGCCGAGCCCCGCGTCGCGCACCAGCGTCTTGCAGAACGCCAGGCTGTCGGCCGCGCCCGGCAGGCGCAGGAACAGGTACATCGCGCCCGGCGGAGGCGGTACCTCGACGCCCGGCAGGGTGCGCAGCGCGGCAACCAGGTGATCGCGCGCATCGCGCAGCGCCGCGACGAACGACCGCACGAACGGTTCGCCATCGCGCAGCGCGACCTCACCCGCGGCCTGCACGAAGCCCGGTGCACACGACGTGTTGTATTCGACGAGCTTCGACAGGTCGTCCATCACCGTTGCCGGCGCGATGAGCCACCCCAGGCGCCAGCCTGTCATCGCCCACGCTTTCGAGAATGAATTCACGACGACGACCCGCTCGTCGCGCGACGCGATGTCGAGGAACGACGGCGCGCCACCCGCACCGAATGCAAGCCGCTCGTACACTTCATCGGCAACCAGCCAGATGCCGTGGCGACGGCAATGGGCGAGCACGGCTTGCTGGTCGTCGCGCGACATCGTCCAGCCGGTCGGATTGTTCGGCGAGTTGATCAGCAACATCCGCGTATCGGGCGTCAGCGCCGCAAGCAGCCGCCCGACATCGAGTTGCCAGCCCGCATCGCCATAGCCGAGCGGCACGCATTCGACCTGCGCCCCAAGGATCTTTGGAATCTCGACGAGATTCGGCCACAGCGGCGTGACCGCGACGACGCGCTGGCCCGGACCGACCAGCATCTGCGCGGCCAGCATCAGTGCACTCACGCCCGAACTCGTCACGGCCACCGTGTCGGCCGCCGTCGCACCGTGACGGGCGCTGACGTAGGCTGCAATCGCGTCGCGCAGCGGCGCGGTACCGAGGTTGTGCGTGTAGAAGGTTACGCCGTCGCGCAGCGCCGCCGCTGCGGCGTCGCGGATGAAGTCCGGCGTCACGAGATCGGATTCGCCGAACCAGAACGGCAGCATGTCCGGCACGCCAAAGCCGGCGTTTGCCACGTCCCGGATCAGCGACGGACGCAACGCGTGCACCGCGTCGCGCGCTGCCGGCACACCGGCCACCGGAAGGGAATCTGCGAAATGCGCCATCGAGCACCACCATCGAGGAACACGATCCGCGTAGTGTACCGGCCCGCAAGCCGGATCGGCGCGCGTCGGTGCGCGTCAGTCGAGGTCCTCCGCCCTCGCCGGCATCTGCCGCACCAGTTCCCAGATCGCCTGCGCAGCGGGCGACAACGACCGGTCGCGGCGGCGCACCAGTTCGACCGTGCGCTCGGTGCGCGGCGTGAGCGGCCGCGCGACGAGCGTCGAGCCGGCAGGCAGCGGCAGCGACAGCCACGGCTGCACGCTCACACCGACGCCGGCCTCGACGAGTCCGAAGACAGTCGCCGAATGCCCGAGCTCCTGCATGACCGTCGCGTTGACGCGATGGGCGGCCAGCGCGGCATCGATCAGCGGCCGGCTTCCCGACGCCTGATCGAGGAGCACGAGGCGCTCGCCGTCCAGCGCCGTCCAGGGCACCTCGGCACGCGCCGCGAGCGGATGGTCGGCACGCGCGACAAGGCAGAACGAATCGGTCATCAGCGATTCGCAGACGAGATCGGCAACCGTGAGCGGCCCGATCACGACGCCGAAGTCGACCTCGCTCGACTTCACCTTGCGCAACACGTCGCTCTGCACGTCGTCGCGCAAGCCCAGCGTCACGAACGGAAACTGGCGCTCGCACGACGCAACCACGCGCGGCATCAGCCGGCATGCGATCGTCGGGCTTGCCGCGACGATCACGCGCCCGCGGCGCTGCTCGCCGATCTCGCGAATCTCGCGCAGCGTGTCGTCGAGATCGTCGAGCAGACGCGACACGCTCGAGATCAGGTTCGCGCCGACATCGGTCAACTGCACGTCGCGCGTCGTGCGGTCGATCAGCTTCAACCCGAGCTCGGCTTCGAGCTCGCGCACGCAGCGGCTGACCGCGGACTGCGTGAGCCCGATCTCGTCGCCCGCGCGACTGAAGCTCTTGAGCCGCGCGACCTCGATGAAGACGCGAAGCTGGCGCAGCGTGACGTTCATTTCCTGACCTCATCAATCGTCGATATCGATGCGCGATTTTAATGCGCGAATTCGGCGCCGGTGTGCGAATCAGGCACCTGCCCCACATGTTTCGCTGCGGTGCAATACATCCGTGAACGCACGTGGTGCGGGCGAACTGCACAAGATTGGTGATTGTCCCGATTTGCTGGCGGGTTATTTTGGCGTCTTATACGCCCCTAGCTGACTTAGCCGTTAGCTCGCTGCCAAGCGGCTCTCGAGGGAATTACCTCCGACATGGCACGCTTCGTGCATCTCCTGGCGCACAGGGCGCAGGTTTCGTCGGGCGGAAGAGCAGAAACGCCGCTGCCGGCCAACCGGACGCCCCCACCCGGCACTCGACGATCGAGTGCTTGAAGAGTGCGCGGCGCAGGGCAGCGCACCGGAGTTAGCTTCGCTGAGGTGAGGACATGATGCTGTTCGACGATTTGAGAGATAACGAGTGGGCGTTGGTCGAGGGTCTGTTTTGCTCGGAACCCGCACGGAGTGAGCGGCGCGGCCGCCCCCGCGTGGAAGCCCGCTCGGTGGTGAACGCCGTGCTGTGGGTGCTGTCGACGGGCGAAGGCTGGTCGAAGCTGCCGGGCCGCTATCCGTCACCGCCGACTTGCCGTCGTCGCTTCGACGAATGGCAGGCGGACGGCACGCTCGCCGAAATCGTGAAGCGACTCGGCACGAGCGGCCGACAGATCTCCCTGCGCGGGCGCATCGGCGCAAGCGCTGCGAAGCCGCCCGCGCCGCCGAGCCGCGACCGGCTGCGCGGCGCCTTCTGGACCAATCCGGAATCCTGGCGCGCGCCCGTCAAGATGGCGTAACGAATGCTCGATCGGGCGGCTTCGGCCGCCCGGTTTCTTTCTGCGACGCGACTTATGCGCGACGCCTGCGTTGCGTCGATTACGGTTGTCGTACCGCGATACATCTATTTACCAATATTTACAGCAAGCCTGCACTCCCGCGCTTACCTTAGCGACATATCAACAGGCCGCGTCGACGGCTTGAAGGGAGCCCCGCCATGAAACCAATGTCACTGCTCGTCGCATGCGGCATTGTCATTTCCTTGGCGTTGTCCGCTCCAGCCCACGCCGACGATCGCGCGAAGCCGCCCCATCGCCAGCAGGATCACCGGAACACCCTCCGCCAGCCACCGTCCGCCAACCCGTCCAGCCGGCAGACCGTGCCGCGCGGCGACCTGCGCGGCGACATCGCAAGCAATGCGCGAGCGCGCATCGGCTCGCAGCCGTCGGACGTACCGCGTCATCCGTAGTCCTGCCAATTTCAGGATTTCGCCAAAGAAAATGCCCGCTGCCGGGAACTGCGCCGAATGCGACGAGTCACAACGTTGCCATGAGCACAGCGTGGCAACAGCAAAAGTATCCGGTACGCCCGTATCCTCGCGATACGGGCTTTTTTTTGGCGCATGGCCGGCCGCACGGCAATGCGCGCGGCGGGATGATCGGCCGCCGCTACAAGCGGCTTTCGAGAATCGCCACGGCACTCGCTTCGCTCAATGCGTAGTCGGCCATGCGGCGATCGGTCCAGGAAAGTAATTTCTCGTCGCGCTCGAGGCGCGAGAATTCGGCTCGACCGCTTTCGGTCAGCACGGCAATGTCGACCGGCGCATGGAAGCCCGGCGCGGGGGCAACGGTTTTCTGCCTGACCGTGTCCATCAGCCCGAGCGAACGGAGATACTCGAACACGCCCGGGCGGCGCGCCCACGGTACCTGGCGGTACTGCACTCGTCTCAATGCGTCGAGCACCGCTTCGTTGGAATACGTGGCCATCTCGATTCTTTCTTAAAGTGCAGCGACAATGCGAAGCGGCGCGCCGGGCAGGGTCTCCGCCCGCCGATACCGCCACCGATTCTGGAGGCCGACGTTCGGCGTCGCGTCAGGGCCGGATCGTCAGCCGTCCATAAAAAGACACCATACCCCAATCAAATTGATTCTGTTCGATTCATTTGTACTTCTCTTCATCTGTTTCATGCTCTGCCGCAAGCGGCGGCGAATCATCTCGCTTGTCGCCGTCGCGCTGTTCTGGCTGCTCGCGACAGGCTGGCTCGCCGCGCCGCTGATCGCCTGGACCGAGGCGGGCGTCGAACCCGTCGAGCACCCCGACATGCATGGCCGGACCACACTGATTCTCATCGGCGCAGGCACGCAGCGCACCGACACCGGATTGCGGCCGCCACCTGACGGAGCCGCCCGCATCCACAAGGTCGCGGCGCTCTACCGCACCTGCCGGCAGCAGGCCGAGCACTGCACCGTGGTGATGTCAGGTGGCGACCCGCAGCATCACGGCGAAACCGAGGCGGCGGTCTACGGGCGCCAGCTCGTCGCCGAAGGTGTCGCTCCCGCGGACCTCGTTCTGGAACCAGATAGCCGCACAACCTACGAAAATGCGAAATTCACTGCGCCTATACTACGCTCACAGTATGACGACGCGCGCATTCTCGTCACTTCGTCATATCAGATGCGCCGCGCATTGCTCGATTTCCGCCGCTTCGGCATCGATCCGCAGCCCGTGTATGCGAATCGCCGGCGCGCTCAAACGGGCTGGCTGCCGCGCTGGCGCAATCTGGCCAACGCCGAGCAGGCGATGCACGAACTGGTCGGCATCGCGCAATTCCATGTCTATCGATGGCTCGGGTGGTTCTGACCGCCGCGGGGAAACCGGCCGGAAATGGCTGCAGCGGCGACGATGGCAGGCGCGTGACGATGTGCGCGAAGTGTTGCGCGACTTCAACGGGGCCTTGCGTCGCGCCACGATCCGGTGCACATTGATCCGTCACTTTTGTTACACTCGACACGCACTCGATTGCAGTCGCCAGACAAAACGGCAACACTCGGGTTCATCACCACTTAGCGGAGGTAAAGCAATGAAGAAGACGTCCCTGGCTATCCTGGTAGCGATGTCGGCGCTGACTGGCGCAGCGTATGCGCAAGAGAGCACGGAAATCAAGACGATCACCGATCCGGCCAAGATCTCCGAGATCGAGCAGCGCGCACAGGCGCTGCAGCAGCAGCAAGCGGCCGAAGCCGCTCAGCCGGCGGTGGAAGAACATCACCACGGCAAGAAGGCTGCTCACCACAAGGCTGCCGCGAAGAAGGCCGGCAAGAAAGCTGCCAAGGCCGACGCTGCCAGCCAGTAAGTTCGGCGGCACCGCACAAGCGAAAAGCCGAATCCGGGCAACCGGGTTCGGCTTTTTTGGTTGCGGTGCCCGTGCGCTGTGCTAAAGTCGCGCACCGAATTTTTCCACCCGTGCGCACCCCGGTGCGGAGGACAGCATGAGCAACATTCAACTCGACATCGAGTGGACCGAGGCCGCCACTCGCCAGATCAAGCAACTGATGCCCCGCGGCTCGGCCGACGCGTTCCTCGCGCTGCCGCCGATCGAGTGCCTGCCGATGGAGGGCGACGTGCTTTTCCTCGGCCCGCAAGGCAAGCAGCAACCGTTCATCGTCGCCGAGCGACAGTATCATCACGACGGCGACGCCGACTGGACCATCATCCTGATCCTCGACGTACCCAACACGTCGCACTGACGCACCCCGCGACCGGACGCGTCCGGTCGCTCCACCCGGCTCAGACGAGCTTCGACAGCACGCGGATTTCGGAACGCTCGATCCAGTTCGCGGCCGCTTCGCGATAAGCGAGAATGTGCGCGGAACGCGCATGAGCCGCCAGCGCCTCCTCGCTTTCCCAACGCTCGACGAATACGAACCGCGCGGGCTCCTTCAGGTCCCGATGCAGGTCGTACTGCAACGCACCTGCTTCGTTGCGGGTCGGCTCGACGATCCCTTCGAGCTGGGCGCGCAACTTTTCCTCGGCGCCCGGCTTCGCCACGATCAGCGCCACGACTGCAATTTCCGCCATTCTCGCCCCCTTCATCTGGAAAAGTCCGAGAATACGCGAATCATGCACCGAGCATCGGCCGTGCCGGCACGGCATCGCACGACGGCCCAAAAAAATAGCCCGCGCTTCAGAGAAGCGCGGGCGAAACCGTCGCCCTACGAGGATAGGCGACGGGGCCATCGAGATCCGCACGCTGGCGCGGATCATCATCAGTTGCGCCGACGCTAGTCGCGCCGGCATTCGAAGATGTCGATTCCGTTGATCGGGCGCTCGCGGCGCACCCCCGGCATCTGACGCCATCCTCCCTGTTTCAACGATTCCAACATATAAAGCAGATTGCGTGCCAGCCTCCGAATACCGGCCACCCCGTTGATTTATAAGGATAAGTTTTTGGGTTGGCGACAATGCGGCATGTGTTCTGCCGCCGTAACGCGCGCATGTTACGTAACGTCACGAGGAGGGACCGAACGTCCTGCACACGTGCGCCCCGGCGAGCGGCCATGAAAAAAGCCCGCCATGTGGCGGGCTTTGCATTGGTGCGGAGGAACGTCGAAATCAGCGGAGCTGATTCACGAGCAGCCCCATGATCTGGTGAGCCGGCGACGACGTATCGATCGCACCCGAATCGTCGACGACCGCCACGCGCGTCTGGTCGGCCGTGAGCGCCTTCACGTTGACACGGTACTGCTTCGCCTGCTTTTCCTTCTTGCCGTGGAACAGCTGGCTCCAGAAGCCCTGCTCGGCCGAACTCAGATCCTTCGGATCGACATAGCGCACGAAATACAGGCCCTTCGTACGATCGCGATCGTCGACCGTGAAGTTCGCACGGTCGAGCGCGAGACCGACGTGCAGCCACGACCGGTCGTACGGCTCGCCAAGCGTAACTTCCGACGGGACGGCAGCATCGGCCACATCGTTGCCTTGTGCCGACGTGCGGGAGACGTTTTGCGCGGCAATCGCTGCAGCGGCCTTCGACGATGCGTCGGTATCGGCCTTCTTGTCCTTGTCCTTCGGTACCGTGTTGTCCTTGATGTTCGCGATCGGCGGCTCGCCATTCTTCGCGCGCTGCGCGTTCTGTGCGAGCACAGCCATCAACCGCTTCAGGTATTCGGTCTCGAGCGCCGGATCGTTCGGCTTCGGTTCCCACTTGCTCGAATCGTTGTTCGCACCCGTGATCGCTTCGTGCATCCCCTTCTGGCTGATGAACACGTAGGTGCCGCCATTCGGCGCCGAATCGAGACGCGTGCGGTACTTGTTGCGCTCGGCCGTCACGTACGAGTTGCCCATCGCCTTCGAGATCACGCTGCGGATCAGGCCGTCGTTGATCTGCGGATGGGTTTCGTTCCAGTCGGTTTCCATCACGCCCTTGTCGCGCTGGTCGACGACGAGCAGGAAGCCCTGCTCCTGCCAGAAGCGGCGAACCTGCGGCCAGACATCGGCCGGCTGCTTGCCGTCGATCACGAGCCAGCTCTCGGTGCCGTCGCGCTGGATATGCATGCCGGCCACAGCCGGAGCAACGGTGTCCAGCGCAGGCGCCGCCTGCTGGACCTGCTGAAGCGCGGACAGGGAAGTCGCGCCGCCCTGGGGCGGCAGCGAACGCTGATCGGCCGTCTCGTCGAGCATGTTGGGCGGCACTGCGAGCGACGCTTCCTTCGATTTCGAATCGCTCTTGTAGTCCACTTTCGTGGGCGACGATGTACCGCAACCGGCGACGAGCGCGCCGGTGGCGAGCACTGCAGCGAACCGCATGGTAAGACGAAGATCAGTCATGTTCGGGGAATCCTCTTCCGCTAAATCACGGCGCTTTCCGTGGATCAACCTTGCATTTTACCGGGGCCGCGCCGCGATGTGCAAAAAAGCGACCGGCAAGAAAAAAACCCGCGTCAGCCTGTGCTGACGCGGGTTCTTTGTCTGGTCGGGGCGAGAGGATTTGAACCTCCGACCACCTGCACCCCATGCAGGTACGCTACCAGGCTGCGCTACGCCCCGAAAGAAAAAAATTATAACAGACAGTCTTCCGATTTAGAACGGGTCGCATGCATTTTGTGAATATTCTTGTGAAATTTTTTGGCGCGACGGTATCGATGCAAGCAACGACGCGCATGGCATAGCGCCCTGAGCACCGGCCACACGGCCTCACAACGCATTCACCGCTTGCGCGCGACACAGATGACCGTCAGGCCGGCGACGCGGTTGAAGCGGAACATCGGCAACTCGATCCGACAGATCGTCTTGAGCAGGCCATTGACGAACGGATGGTGACGGCGCAATTGCGATGCGGGCTCGCGCGGATGCCGACGCGCCCGCTCGCCCAGCCGCAATGCAGCCGCGAGCGGAAACGTAAGACCGAAATAATAGGCGCCGTGCTCGACGTCGAGCCCCGCGCGACGCACCACGTCCTCGAGACTGCCGAGCGTATATCGGCGCTTGTGCTCGAGAAAATCGTCGTGGCCGCTCCAGAGGAACTGGAACGCGGGAACCGTGATCAGGAACCGGCTGCCCGACGGCGCGCCCTTCACGTACTGCATCAGCAGGCCGACGTCGTCGTCGACATGCTCGAGCACGTCCATCAGCAACACGAGATCGGCATCGAATCGTTCAACGGATCGCCGAAAGTGGATGGGTTTGCCGGCCGCCTCACCGTCGGTATCGTCGGCGTAGCTCGTATCGACACACCACGCCTCCGACGCCTGCGTACGCTCCAGCAAGTGCTTCGAGAAGAAGCCGGAGCCCGCACCGACATCGAGTATCCGGTTCGCGCCCGACGCACCCAGGAACCGACGGATCGCACTCGCCTTCGACGCGTAGTACCAGTGATCGCCCACGCCCGCACCCAATACGTCGACTTCCTTGAGATCCATGACGCTCCCCCGTGATGGCTACTGTGCTTTGGTCGATACAGCCACTGACGCCGATCTTACCTCGCCGCTGCCACCGATCCTATCGGTCGACGACTCGCGGCCGACACCGGGGGGCCTAATCGAAAAGGACGATGGCCGGTTCGCCGCAATTCGCTACTCGAGATCGATGCGCACGGGCGAACCGTCCGACTGCATGCCGATCGATCCGGCCCGCCCGGCTTTGCCGCGTCGCGCGTGATACAGAAGGCGGTGTCGGTCACCCCCGCAGTCGCGACCTCTTGTAACCGTCTCCGACAAAAGGCATTGCATGCATCGGAAAAACGAAACTTCCCGTCGACATTTTCTCCGGCTGGGTGCCGGCACGATAGGCGTGGCGCTGGGGAGCGTGTCATTGCTGTCGGCATGCGGAGGCGACTCGATTGCGGTCGCGCCGGTCACGACACTGCGCCTGAGTTCGGCATCGAATTTTCGTGACACGGCCGGGCCGGACGGAACCGGCTACGTGACGACGAGCGGCGCGAAGATGAAGAAAGGCGTGATCTATCGGTCATCCGCACTCGCGTTGTCCGCCGCAGACGTCGCCACCGTCGGCACGCTCGGCATCAGGCGAGTCTGCGGCACGCCTGCCGAGATCAGGACGCAACCGGATGTGCCGTTGGCCGGCGCCACCTGGCAAAACCTCGACGTGCTCGGGGCCGCCAGCATCGATCCGATCCCGACCACCGGCGTCACAGCGACGGCATTCATGCTGACCATGTACCGCGCGTTCGTCACGTCGGCCACCGCACATGCCAGCTATCACGCGCTCTTCACCGGCTTCGCTGCCTCCGGCAAAAACCTGGTGTTCCACTGTACGGCCGGCAAGGACCTCACGGGCGGGGCGACCGCCATCCTGCACACGATCCTCGGCGTCTCCGAGCAGACGATACTCGCGGACTATCTGCTGACCAACGTCTATAGCGTGTCGGAAATCGCCGCCTCCGTCGCCCAGGCGCAACAAGCCGGCGGGCAAAATGCGGCAGACATGATGACGCGCTGCAAGGCGCTCACACCGACTACCTGCAGGCAGCATTCGATCAGGTCACTACGTCGTACGCCTCGATGAGGTCGTATATCGCGAACGGCCTGCGACTCGACCAGGCCACGCAGAACGCGATCCGGCAGCACATGCTGGTCTGATCGGCCCGCGGGCCGCTGTGACGGGGCCGGATCGCATCCGCGCTTCGACCGTACGGGCCGCTGCACCTCGCGTCCGGCGAAACCCGCACCGGTCAAGGCTGAGGCGGGTTTGCCAAGGTGCAGCAACATCCGCCATTGATGGATTGCACAAAGCAAACGACCGTTTGATCCGGTCGCCCAACCACCCCGAATCCGTTGTCCCGCAGCGCGCCGGCCCGCTCGGCCCCGGCGCCCGTTGTTTGGTAACGCCGCTCTAGCACGCTATGACACACTGCACGGCATCGACGCTCGCGCCGTGCAGTGGTGCGCGCCGCCGTCGATCACGACAAGACATGGAGACAGACGATGCGGAATGCGGTCCGGCGCGGCCATCGCTCGCCTTTGGCAATTTTCGACTGGATTTCCGGCCCGCCACGCGCGGCCCGTCCCCTCTCGCCCACGACATCCCGCGTATTCGGCTGCGGCGTGCTGGCGCTCGCGCTGTTGTGTGCCGGTTGCGCGGAATCGTCCGCGCAGCGCGACGGCAACACGTCGGTCGCCTCGACGAAGATCGAGCGCACCAAAGCCGAACGCCTCGCCCGCGAGCAGCAGGTTGCACGCACCGTGCCGTCGCTTGCATCGATCAGCCTCACGCAACCGCGCCCGTTCACGCTGCGTGACTCGGGCCAGAACGGCGCGATGACGTTCCTGCGCGACGTCGATTTCCGTATCGTCAACAACCTCGGTTTCTTCATCCATCAGTTGTCGGCGACGCTCGTGCCGACGCAGGCCGGCTCACCGATCGTATTCGACGATCCGACGAGTTTTGCGATCGACGTGCATGAAGGCACGGTCACGCTCGACAATGCGAAGCTGACCGCCCTCTTCAACACCTACATCTTCGGCTACCGCAACGCGCCGCTGCGCAAGCTCGTCGTGTCGGCCGGCGACGGCGTGATTCATCTGCAAGGCGAGATGCAGCGCGACGGCTGGGTGCCGTTCTCGCTGACCGGCACGCTCGCGATCCGCGACGGCAGCCAGCTCGTGTTCCATCCGACGGGTGTGCGCGTATCGGGCATCAACGCGCAGCCGGTGATGCGCGCGGCCAACGTGAAGATGGCCGACCTGCTGAAAGTCCAGACGCCGATCGCGCAGCTCGCCGGCGACGATCTCGTGATGTCGGTCGACAAGCTGATGCCGCCGCCGCGCCTGAAGCTCACGATCACCGCGCTGCGCGTGACGCCGGCCGGCCTCGACCTGAAGCTCGACGACGGTACGCATGCCGGCTTCGCGATGCCTGCGAACGCACCGCAGCAAGCGATGGTCATTCGCGGCGGCGACGTGAAGTTCATGCGCTCGATGCCGATGAACGCGGACATCCTGATCGGTCCGGTCGATTCCACGAAGCGCGACCAGACCTTCGTGTTCGACCTGTATCACTATCGCGACCAGGTCTCGGCCGGCTACTTCAATTTCGACGAAAGCGGTGCAATGGCGATCCGGATGCCGTCGTACACGGGCCCGGCCAGCGGCGCGCTGCTCGGCAACGCGGCCGCGCGCCTGAACGACAGCTTCCTCGCCGCGCAGCAGAATGCGCTGCGCGACGTGCGCCAGCACTGGGAGGCCTATGCACTCGCGGCGAACACCGCTCACCCCGGCATGCAGAAGGTCGCCATGCGGCGCACGTCGACTACGCCGTTCAACGAGCGGCACGTGTCGAACCGCAACCCGACGATCCACCTGCGCAACGTCGACTTCAACCTGTCCGGGGATATCGGCTTTCATGTCGAGGATCTCGACGTGGAACTCGTCTCGAAGCGGCCCGGCGAACCCGTCGATCTCGACGATCCGAACCAGTACGACATCCGCATTCTCGGCGGCACCGTCGTCGAGTCGTGGAAGGCCATGTCCGCGCTCTTCAACAACTATCTGCTCGACTACTCGCCACGCTCGCTCAACGACCTGCAGCTGAGCGCGGACGGCACGAACCTGCGAGTCCAGGGCGGCATCAAGCTGTGGAACCATGTACCGGGCGTCTGGCTGCCGACCGACATGAAGGGCTCGTTGTCCGTGCTCGACGACCGGCACCTCGCGTTCAAGCCGTCCCAGGTGTCGGTGCTCGGCATTCCGCAGGCGAAGCTGCTGCGTTCGCTCGGCATCGAGCTCGCTTCGCTAACGCCGTTGCAACGGCGCGGCGCGGAACTGCGCGGCGACACGCTCGTGCTCGACCAGTACACCGTGTTCCCGCCGCCCGTGCTGAACGGCAAGCTCGGACAGGCAGCGGTCGAGCGTGACGGGCTGCGCCTCACGTTCAGGCGTCTGGCAGGCGCGCCCGCGCCGCAACGGCCGCAGATCGATGCGCCGAGCTACATGTGGATGGAAGGCGGCGACATGAAGATGTTCAACGTGCTCGAACTGAACGTGCGCGCGCTGATCCGGAATTCGGCCGAGGCCGGCCCGATGCGTTTCGACCTGTACGGCTACCGCAGCCAGGTCGCGCAAGGCTCGGTGCGGATGCTGCCGGACGGCACGCTGGTGGTCGACATGGGGCAAAGGAATCCGCTCGCATCGCGTTGATGCCCGCGCACGACACGCATGAAAAAAGCCCGGTGGCACGTCGCCAACCGGGCTTTTCATCTCATCTTTCGCGCTTCGCGCTCAGTCGTGCTTCAGTCCTTCGATCACGTCGAGCAGCGCCTGCCGCAACGCAGTCGGGTCGACGGTTGCGCCCGGCTTGCCCGGTGCGCGTGCATCGGCGGCCTGCGACTCCGGCTCGACGGGTGCCGCCGCGGCCCGCTCGCCGCCCGGCGAATCGAGCCGGTTGCGCGCGCCGTTGATCGTGAATCCCTGCTCGTACAGCAACTCGCGAATCCGCCGGATCAGCAGCACTTCGTGGTGCTGGTAATACCGACGATTGCCACGCCGCTTCACCGGCCGCAGCTGAGTAAATTCCTGTTCCCAATAGCGCAGCACATGCGGCTTGACCCCGCACAGTTCGCTGACTTCACCGATCGTGAAGTAGCGCTTCGCGGGAATCGGAGGCAAGACGACTTTCTCAACCGTAGTGGTCATCGTCGGTTAACCGTCGGTAAAGGGTGCGCGGCGGCCGCGCAGGGACGTCGGCGCGCGGGACTTACTCCGTGCCGTTTTCGACCAGCGCCTTCAGCTTCTGGCTCGCGTGGAAGGTTACCACCCGGCGGGCCGCGATCGGAATCGCCTCGCCCGTCTTCGGATTGCGGCCCGGACGCTGCGGCTTGTCGCGCAGCTGGAAATTGCCGAACCCCGACAGCTTGACGCTTTCGCCGTTTTCGAGCGCGTCGCGGATCACCTCGAAAAACGCCTCGACCATGTCCTTCGCTTCACGCTTGTTCAGCCCGACGCTGTCGAACAGCAGCTCCGCCAGCTCCGCCTTCGTCAGCGTGGGCGTCTCGGTGGACGCCGGCGCCGAAGCGTCGCGGTTCATGGCACTGCGTTGCGCCGTCAGGAGGGCTTCGAATTCACTCGAGGTCATGTCGTTCATATCTGCCATACAGCGCGTTAAATCAAAACTTACGATCGGAAAAGGCCGCCCGCGAGCGGGCGGACCTCCTCCTTAGCCGCGCAGGCGCGCACCGGCGCGAGCCATCCGCTCGACCAGCGTCTGGATCGCCTGATCGACGACCTCGTCCTGTAGCGTGCCAGCCGCGTCCTGCAGCGTCACGCGGAAGGCAAGGCTCTTCTCGTGCGCGGCAAGACCACCGGAAGTATTTGATTTTGCACGAAATTCGTCGAAGAGTACAACCTTCTGAACGAATCGGCAGGCCTCTTCGGCAAGCGCCTTCTTCATTTCGTCGAAAAGTGCCTGAACCTCGACCGCCTGATCGACGACAACGGCGATATCGCGACGAACCGGCGGGAATTTCGAAACGTCGGTCGGCGCAGGCAACGCACGCGCAATCAGCGCGTCCGCGTCGACCTCGAACATCACCGGCGCGTGCGGCAGCTCGTACTTCTGCATCAGGCGCGGGTGCAGTTCGCCGATCCAGCCGACCGCACGGCCGTCGACTTCGATGCGCGCGCTGCGGCCCGGATGGAGGGCCGGATGCTCTGCCTTCACGAAGCGCGCGGCCGCAGGCGCGAGCAGCGCCTCCAGATCGCCCTTCAAGTCGAAGAAATCGACCGCGCGGGTCGCCACGCCCCACTGCTCGTCGAGCGCCGGGCCATAGGCAAGCGCACCGACGCGCTTCGGCTGCACGTAGCCCTCGACCGTCAGCTCACCGGCCTTCGCCGCCGCATCGGTAAGGAACACGCGGCCAGCCTCGAACACGCGCACGCGATCTGCACGGCGGTTCAGGTTGTGGCGCAGCACGGAAATCAGGCTACCGAACAGCGTCGTGCGCATCACCGACAGCTGGCTCGCGATCGGGTTCAGCAGGCGGATCGGATGATCGTTGCCCGCGAAATCCTGCTCCCACTCCGCATCGACGAAGCTGAAGTTGACGGTTTCCGCATAGTCGCGCGCGGCGAGCGCGTGACGGATGTCGTGAATCGAGCGCCGCGTCTCGTTGGTCGCGCGCATTTCGCTCGTCGCGACCGGCGGACGCGCCGGGATCTTCTCGAAGCCGTAGATGCGCGCCACTTCCTCGATCAGGTCTTCCTCGATCTCGATGTCGAAGCGATGCGACGGCGGCGTGACGAGGAACGCGTCGTCTTCGCGCTCGAACGGCAGGCCGAGGCGCGTGAAGATGCTGGCGATCTCGTCGGCGCCGATCTGCACGCCGATGATGCGGTTCGCGCGCGACACGCGCATCTTCACCGGCGCGCGCTGCGGCAGGTTCACCGACTGATCGTCGACCGGGCCGGCTTTGCCGCCGCAGATCTCGAGAATCAGTTGCGTAATGCGCTCGACGTGCTCGACGGTCGTCGCGTAATCCACGCCGCGCTCGAAACGATGAGCCGCATCGGTCGAGAAGTTGTACTTGCGCGCACGACCGCGGATGCTGTCCGGCCACCAGAACGCGGCTTCCAGGTAGATGTTGGTCGTATCGAGCGTGACGGCCGTGCTGTCGCCACCCATGATGCCGGCCAGGCTTTCGACATGACGGTCGTCCGAAATCACGCCGACCGTTTCGTCGAGTTCGACCGTGTTGCCATTGAGCAGCTTCAGCGATTCGCCGCGCTTGCCCCAGCGCACCTCGATACCGCCGTGGATCTTGTCGAGATCGAACACGTGCGACGGGCGGCCGAGCTCGAACATCACGTAGTTCGAGATGTCGACGAGCGCCGACACGCTGCGCTGGCCGGAACGCTCGAGGCGCTCGACCATCCACTGCGGGGTCTTCGCGTGCGCGTTCACGCCGCGGATCACGCGACCCGAGAAACGGCCGCACAGATCGGGCGCGGCGATGCGCACCGGCAGCGTCTCGTCGAGCTCGACGCGCACCGGGCGGATGTCGACCGGCGTCAGCGGCGCGCCGGTGATCGCGGCCGTCTCGCGTGCGATACCGAACACGGACAGGCAGTCGGCCTTGTTCGGCGTCAGCTTGATTTCGAAGATCGTGTCGTCGAGATTGAGCGTCTCGCGGATATCCTGGCCGACCGGCGTATCTTCCGGCAGCACCAGCAGGCCGCTGTGATCCTCGGACAGCTTCAGCTCGCGTGCCGAGCACAGCATCCCCTGGCTCTCCACGCCGCGCAGCTTCGACAGCTTGATCGCGAACGGCTTGCCGCCCTCTTCCGCCGGCGGCAGTTCCGCGCCCACCAGCGCGACCGGTACCTTGATGCCGGGCGCGACGTTCGGTGCGCCGCAGACGATGTTCAGCGTCGCGCCGGTGCCGGCGTCGACCTGGCAGACATTGAGCTTGTCCGCATCCGGATGCTTGACGACTTCGAGCACGCGGCCGACGACGATCTTCGACGTCGGCGGCGCAGCCTTGCTCAGCGATTCGACTTCGAGCCCCGCCATCGTCAGCGCGTGCGACAGTTCGTCGGTCGTCAGCTGCGGGTCGACAAAGGTTCTCAACCAGGATTCAGGGAATTGCATGGATGTCTACGTTCGAAACAGGTTAGATCGACGCCCGGGCCCCTCGGAAACGTCCGTGGGGGCGTGCGCGGGCACAGGTCGGCGCGGCGCGCGCGTTACGCGAACTGGCGCAGGAAACGCAGGTCGTTCTCGAAGAACAGCCGGAGATCCTGGACGCCGTAGCGCAGCATCGTCAGGCGCTCGAGGCCGCTGCCGAACGCAAAGCCGATGTAGCGCTCGGGATCGAGGCCCATGTTGCGAATCACGGTCGGATGCACCTGCCCCGAACCGGAGATCTCGAGCCACTTGCCGGCGTTCTTGCCTTGCTCGAACATCATGTCGATCTCGGCCGACGGTTCCGTGAACGGGAAATACGACGGACGGAAGCGCACGAGGATGTCGTCGCGCTCGAAGAATTTTTTCAGGAAGTCGGTATAGACGCCCTTGAGGTCGGCAAAGCTGATGTTTTCGTCGATCCACAGCCCCTCGACCTGATTGAACATCGGCGAGTGGGTCGCATCGCTGTCGACGCGATACGTGCGGCCCGGCGCGATCACCTTGATCGGCGGACGGTTCATGCGCGCGTAACGCACCTGCATCGGGCTCGTGTGGGTGCGCAGCAGCAGCTGGCGGCCGTCGGCATCCTTGCCTTCGACGTAGAAGGTGTCCTGCATCGAACGCGCCGGATGGTTCTCCGGGCTGTTCAGCGACGTGAAGTTGTACCAGTCGGTCTCGATCTCGGGGCCGTCTGCCACGTCGAAACCGATCGAGCCGAAAATCTGTTCGACACGCTCCCACGTGCGCATCACGGGGTGCAGGCTGCCTGCACCGGCGCCGCGGCCCGGCAACGTCACGTCGATCGATTCGGCGGCGAGGCGCTGGTTCAGCAACGCATCGGCCAGTGCCTGACGGCGTGCGGTCAGCGCAGCTTCAACCTGCTGCTTCGCGACGTTGATGCGTGCGCCTTCGGTCTTGCGTGCTTCGGGATCGAGCTTGCCGAGGCCCTTCAGCAACTCGGTCAGCGCACCCGACTTGCCGAGAAATCGTGCTTTCTCGTTTTCGAGCGTGGTGATGTCGGCAGCCTGTTCGAAGGACTGCTGCGCGTCGGCGACAATCTGGTCCAGATCCATAGATCCCATCATTTCCAACGTCATTCGGTCTTGGCGAGCGAAATCGCACACCAAACAAAAAAGGGGCTCGGAAGAGCCCCGTTTTCGCTGCAGCGGCCGAGACTACCGGAACATCGCTGCAACTAACCACGCAGTGCTAATTTCGCAATTAGGCTGCAACGGCGGCTTTCACCTGCTTGACGATCGCAGCAAAAGCAGCCTTGTCGAACACCGCCATGTCGGCCAGCACCTTACGGTCGAGTTCGATCGACGCCTTCTTCAGGCCGTTGATGAACACGCTGTAGGTCATGTCGTGCTGGCGAACTGCCGCGTTGATACGCGTGATCCACAGTGCGCGGAACACACGCTTCTTGTTGCGGCGATCGCGGTACGCGTACTGACCAGCGCGCATCACCGCCTGCTTGGCGATGCGGTAGACGTTATTGCGACGGCCGCGATAACCCTTGGCCAGGTTGATGATCTTCTTGTGGCGGGCCCGTGCGGTTACCCCACGTTTGACTCGAGGCATGTTTCTCTCCTTGGAGTATCGATTGAGGGGTTACGCGAACGGGAGCATCGCGCGGACGGAGTTCAGATCGGAATCATGAACTGCCGTTGCACCGCGCAGATGGCGCTTGTTCTTCGTGGTTTTCTTGGTCAGGATGTGGCGCTTGAAGGCTTGACCGCGCTTGACGGTACCGCCCGGACGCACCACGAAGCGCTTTGCAGCGCTCTTCTTGGTCTTCATCTTAGGCATGACGAACAACTCCAGTTTATTAGATGGCGATGGGTGTGCGGTTGGCTTGCGCCCTTGACCCGCCCTTCGAAACCCAGTCCACTTGTGTACGGCGAACCGCTTGCGCAGCCGCCGTCATTGTTGGCACGCCGCCCTGACCGGGCAACGCGCCGAACCACTGCGAACCTGCGCGCGACGCGCGCGGGCCCGTTACTTCTTTTTCTTCGGCGAGAGCACCATGATCATCTGGCGCCCTTCCATCTTCGGCATCTGCTCGACCTGGCCGACTTCCTCGAGATCCGTGCGCAGACGCTCAAGCATCCGCATACCGATTTCCTGGTGAGCCATTTCGCGGCCACGGAAACGCAACGTGATCTTCGTCTTGTCGCCCTCTTCGAGGAAGCGCACGAGATTGCGGAGCTTGACGTTGTAATCCCCGTCATCGGTACCCGGGCGGAACTTGACTTCCTTGACCTGGATGACCTTCTGCTTCAGCTTCGCTTCGTGCTGCTTCTTCGATTCCTGGTACTTGAACTTGCCGTAATCCATCAGACGGCAAACCGGGGGAACCGCTTGCGGCGCGATTTCCACCAGGTCAACATCCAGTTCTTCCGATTTACGGAAAGCATCAGCGAGTTTTACGATACCGAGCGGTTCGTTCTCGATCCCGACCAGACGCACTTCCGGCGCAGTGATTTCACCGTTGATGCGATGCGACGACTTATCAGTAGCGATGTTACGTTTCCTCTAAAAATTAAAAAAACGAGCCGCGCTGCCAGGGCGGTTACTTGAACGAGCGCAGATCTTCCTGCAGACGCTCAACGAAGGCTTCGACCGGCATCACGCCAAGATCGACGCCGCCACGGGCACGCACGGCTACCGTTTGCGCATCACGCTCCTTATCCCCCACGACGAGGAGATAAGGCACCTTTTCCAGCGTGTGCTCGCGTATTTTATAGCTAATCTTCTCATTGCGCAAATCGGCCGACACTCTAACCCCTTGTTTTTGCAACGATTGGGCCAGAGATTGCGCATATTCGGCCTGACTTTCGGCGATATTGAGCACAACTGCCTGGAACGGCGCGAGCCAGGCCGGCATCGCACCAGCGTGGTGCTCGATCAAAATGCCCAGGAAACGCTCCATCGAACCGACGATCGCACGGTGCAACATCACCGGACGACGGCGGCTGCTGTCATCCGCGACATACTCGGCGCCGAGGCGCTCCGGCAGCACCATGTCGAGTTGCAGCGTGCCGCATTGCCACGAACGGCCGAGCGCATCCTTGATGTGGTACTCGATCTTCGGGCCGTAGAACGCACCTTCACCCGGCAGCTCTTCCCACGTGAGGCCGCAGGCCGTCAGCGCGTCGCGCAGGCCCTGCTCGGCGCGATCCCACGTCTCGTCCGTGCCCGCGCGCTGCTCCGGGCGCAGCGACAACTTGATGTCGATGTGATCGAAACCGAAGTCCTTGTACACGCTCATCGCCAGCGTGTTGAACGCAATCGATTCCGAGATGAACTGGTCTTCCGTACAGAAAATATGCGCATCGTCCTGCACGAAGCCACGCACGCGCATCAGGCCGTGCAGCGCGCCCGATGCCTCGTTGCGGTGGCACGAACCGAATTCCGCGTAACGCAGCGGTAGGTCTCGGTACGAACGCAGGCCGTGCTTGAACACCTGGACGTGGCCCGGGCAGTTCATCGGCTTGATCGCGTAGTCGCGCTTCTCCGACTCCGTCGTGAACATGTTCTCGCGGTAGTTCTGCCAGTGGCCCGACGCCTCCCACAGCGAGCGGTCCATGATCATCGGCGTCTTGATCTCGAGGTAACCGGCTTCGTTCACGCGGCGGCGCATGTACTGCTCGACCTGCTGCCACAGCGCCCAGCCCTTCGGATGCCAGAACACCATGCCCGGCGACTCTTCCTGCATGTGGAACAGGTCGAGCTGCTTGCCGAGCTTGCGGTGGTCGCGCTTTTCCGCCTCCTCGAGCATGTGCAGGTACTGATCCTGGTCTTCCTTCTTCGTCCAGGCCGTACCGTAGATGCGCTGCAGCTGCTCGTTCTTCGAATCGCCGCGCCAGTAGGCACCCGCGACCTTCATCAGCTTGAAGACTTTCATCTTGCCGGTGGACGGCACGTGCGGGCCGCGGCACAGATCGGTGAAGCCGCCATGCGAGTACAGCTTGATTTCGTCGCTTTGCGGAATCGATTCGATGATCTCGGCCTTGTACTTCTCGCCGATGCTGCGGAAATAACCGGCCGCCTCGTCGCGCGACACGACACGGCGCGTCACAGGCTCGTCCTTCTTCGCGAGCTCCTGCATGCGCTTTTCGATCTTTTCCAGATCTTCCGGCGTAAACGGACGGTTGTACGAGAAGTCGTAATAGAAGCCGTTGTCGATCACCGGGCCGATCGTCACCTGTGCATCCGGATACAGATCCTTCACCGCATACGCGAGCAAGTGCGCGGTCGAGTGACGGATGATGTCGAGGCCGTCGGCATCCTTGTCGGTCACGATCGCGAGCGACGCGTCGCGGTCGATCACGGCCGAGGTATCAACGAGCTCGCCATCGAGCTTGCCACCAAGCGCAGCCTTCGCAAGGCCGGGACCGATCGAGGCTGCAACCTCGGCAACTGTCACCGGATGCTCGTATTGTCGAACTGAGCCGTCAGGCAAGCGTATCGAAACCATAGGAATCTCCGTGATGCCGACAGTGGGCGGCAGACCAGGTACGCGATATAAAAATCACGCGGGAAAATTTCGCGACAAAAAAAATGCGGCCCCGCTTTCGAGGGGCCGCATTCGATACTTCACTCAGACTGAAAGGGCGAAAGGGTTCCTCGACTAGCGTCGCTCCGAAAAGGTTTCGGTCAACGTTCGCGGTGTCATAACCGTATTCGCCTTGTTCGCGTTGAGTTATTTACTGCATCGAACACCCGGAGACCGGGCATTCTCAATTCGTTGGTAGGCTCGATTGGACTCGAACCAACGACCCCCACCATGTCAAGGTGGTGCTCTAACCAGCTGAGCTACGAGCCTAGTGAAGCTAAGATTATATGGAGCCGTTACCCGCTTGGCAAGTCTTTTTATGCGGTCGCAGCAAAATAACGGGGTTCGAACCCCACATCATGCCTTCCGCCCGGCCCGCATGACGCCCTGCACCTCCCCGAGCAACGTGCACGCGCGCTGCACCTGCGCCGAGTTCGACACCTCGACCGTGAACTGCATGAATGCCGCGTTGCGGCGGCTCTGCGTCTTCACGCCCACGACGTTCATCTTCTCGCGCGCGAACACTTCGGAGATGTCGCGCAGCAACCCTTGCCGGTCGCTCGCCTCGATCATCAGGTCGACCGGATAGACGGACACGCCGCGCCCGCCGAGCACGTCGGCCGACCAGGTCGTCTGCAGCACGCGTTCCGGCGCACGCTCGACCATCCGGCGGAACGTCGGGCAATCGGTGCGGTGGATCGACATCCCCTTGCCGCGCGTGACGAAACCACTGATCGGATCGGGCGGCGCCGGACGGCAGCAGCGCGCGAGCTGGGTCAGCAGCGCATCGACGCCCACGACCAGCACGCCGGTCGACGCGCCGTGCGCCACGCTCGCGCCGCTGCCGCGCTTCTCGAAATCGGCCGGCGCTTCGGGCGCCGGTTCGGGCGGCGGTGCATCGGACAGCGCGTGCTCGACATTGCGCAGACTGAACTCTTCCTTGCCGACGACCGAGAACAGCTCCTCGGGCGACTTGAAGCCGAGCTTCGCGGCGAGGTTGTCCAGGTTGACCGACGTCTTGCCCTCGCGTTGCAGTGTCTTTTCGACGAGCGCGCGGCCATGCGAGACGTTTTCTTCCTGCTCGATCGAGTTGAACCATGCACGCACCTTCTGACGCGCGCGCGGGCTCTTCATATAGCCGAGCTGCGGGTTCAGCCAGTCGCGCGACGGCCCGCCCTCCTTCACCGCGACGATCTCGACCGTCTGGCCGTTTGCGAGCGGCGTGTTGAGCGGCACCATCGCGCCGTCGACGCGCGCGCCGCGGCAGCGATGGCCAAGCTCGCTGTGCAGGTGGTACGCGAAATCGACCGGCGTCGCGCCCTGCGGCAACGCGATCACGCGCGCCTGCGGCGTCAGCACGTAGATGTGGTCGTCGTCGAGCGACGTCTCGCGCAATTGCGCCCACGCCTTGTCGCCAGACTTTTCCGCGCCGTCCTCGACGTCGTCCTTCCACGCGAGCAGCTGGCGCAGCCATGCAATCTTCTCGTCGTACTTGTCGCTCGCCGAGAACTGGCCGCCGTAACCGCGCGCGCCAGCCTCCTTGTAGCGCCAGTGCGCGGCGACGCCGTACTCGGCGAAACGGTGCATCTCCTGGGTGCGGATCTGCACCTCGAACGCACGGCCGTCGTCGCCGATCACGACCGTGTGCAGCGACTTGTAGCCGTTCGGCTTCGGCCGCGAGATGTAGTCGTCGAATTCCTTCGGCACCGGCTGCCACAGGTGATGCACGATGCCGAGCACCGCGTAGCAATCCTTGATGTCCGGCACGATCACGCGAAACGCGCGCACGTCGTACAACTCGGAGAAATCGAGCTCCTTGCCGCGCATCTTGCGCCAGATGCTGTAGATATGCTTCGGCCGGCCGCTCACGTCGGCCTGGATGTTCGCGTCCGCCAGCTCCTGCTGCAACCGATCGATCGCCTGCGTGACGTACGCTTCGCGCTCGATGCGCTTCTCGTCGAGCAACTTCGCGATCCGCTTGTAGGTGACGGGATCCTCGAAGCGGAACGCGAGATCCTCGAGTTCCCACTTCAGTTGCCAGATGCCGAGACGGTTCGCGAGCGGCGCATAGATCTCGAGCGTCTCGCGCGCGACGTCGGGCGGCGGGTCGATCTTCGCGGCCGCGTAGTAGCGCAGCGACTGCAGGCGCGACGCGAGCCGGATCAGCACCACGCGGATGTCTTGCGCGAACGCAAGCAGCATCTTGCGCAGCGCCTCGATCTGCGTACGCCGCTCTTCCGCCGCGTCGCGCCCCGCGTCGGGCACCGCATTCTGCGCAGCACGCAGGCTGACGGTACCGAGCCGCAACAGCTTGCGCACGTCGGACACGAGCCGCGCCACTTCGTCGCCGAAACGCTCGGTGAGTTCGCGCTCGGGGTCGCTCAGGTGCGGCGTCAGCACGAACAGCGCGGCCGCCTGCATCGCGGACGGATCGACGTTCAGCGTGCGCATGATCGACGCCGTGCCCGCCGAGTGATCGGCGAGCAGTTCGCCCGACGACAGGCGCACGTCGCCGGCCCGCTCGCGCACGAACGCGAGCACGTCGTCGAACGACGGCGCCGCGACGGGGGAAACGGAAACGGACTCGGTCATTGCTCGGCCTGGCGGAATACGGTCATCGTCGGATTACGTTCAGTTCAGCTCCGCTGCGCGGCGACGACCACGATTTCGACGAGCAGCGCGGGATCCGCGAGCTTCGCTTCGACGGTGGCACGCGGCGGCGTGTTGCCGTGCGCGACCCATGCATCCCACTCCGCATTCATGCCTTCGAAGTTCGCCAGATCCGAGATGTAGATCTGCACCGACAGCAGATGCGCCTTGTCGCTGTTCGCTTCGGCAAGCAGGCGGTCGATGTGGCCGAGCACTTCGCGCGTCTGGCCCTTGATGTCCTGCGTGGTGTCTTCGGCGATCTGGCCGGCCAGATACACGGTACCGTTGTGGATCGCGGTTTCGGAGAGACGGGCCCCGACGTGGTGACGAATGACTGCCATGGAATGTTCCGGTCGTGAGTGGGTGAAATCGGACGGCGGCACGGCCGGCGTGCCGCCGAACCGCATATTATGACGCGTTTATGCGCCGCCTTCGACGAAAAACCGCCGCGCGAGCGCAATCTGGCCGGCGTCGATGAACGCCGGCGCATGGCCCGCCCCGGGAATCTCGGCGTGCGTCACCTGCCGGCCGCGGCGCACCATGTCGGCCACCGTCTCGCGCGACAGCAGGTCGGACGTCTCGCCGCGCACGACGAGCAGCGAGGCGTTCGTCGTCTCGATCGCGTGCCACAGCGCCGCTTCGCCGAGGGCAGCCAGCTCGGGCGTCGTCGCCTTGAACGGTTCGGCGATGCGTGGATCGTAGCGGATCGCCCAGCCACCTTCGGGCAGCTCGCGCAGCAGCGGCCCGTTGATCTCGCGCCACTCGTCGGCGGTCAGCGCACCGAACGGCAGCGACAGCGACGTCAGATAATCGATGCCTTCCTGCCGGGTCGCAAAGCGCGGCTGCACGCCGAGATATTCGCCGATGCGCGTCAGCGAATCGGGTTCGATGCGCGGACCGACGTCGTTGACGATCATCCGGCGCAGCGGCGAACCGGGCAGCCCCGCGAACGCCATGCCGATCAGCCCGCCCATCGACGTGCCGAACCAGTCGACCGATTCGACGTCGAGTCGCGCGATCAGCGTCACCATGTCGGCCACGTACTGCGGAATCGCATAGAGCCGCGGATCGGCCAGCCAGTCCGATTGGCCGCGCCCGACGACATCGGGGCAGACGACGCGATACGTATCGGACAGCGCAGCGGCAAGCCGGTCGAAATCGCGCCCGGAGCGGGTCAGGCCATGCACGCAGACCAGCACGCGCGGGTTGGCAGGATCGCCCCACTCGGTATAGGCGACGTAGTGAAGGCCGGCAGCGCTCGCACACTGCACGCGCCGCTGGCGAGGAACCTGGGAATTCGCTGGGGTCGTTGGCATCGTTGGCATCCTGTCGAACGGGGGGGCGACGCGCGGGGCAACGCTTGCGACGCCCGATGCAAACGATTGTAAACCGCTTCAGCCGCACGGGTCCGCTCGTCGGGCACCCGACAATCGGCCTGACGGAGGACACAATGACAAACGCCCCGCATGCCGTCGTCCGGCGTGCGGGGCGTCGAATCCGCGCCGACGCGCGGAACCTTATGCGACCGCGCTGACGTCGAGCGGCGCGCCCGTCTTCGCCTGGATCTCGTCGGCGCTCACGCCATCCGCGAGTTCAAGGACCTTCAGGCCGGACGGCGTCACTTCGATCACGCCGAGATCGGTGATGATCAGGTCGACCACGCCGACCCCCGTCAACGGCAGGTTGCATTCCTCGAGGATCTTGTGCTGGTCGCCCTTCGCGACATGCTCCATCAGCACGACGACGCGCTTCACGCCGGCGACCAGATCCATTGCGCCGCCCATCCCCTTGATCATCTTGCCGGGGATCATCCAGTTCGCGAGGTCGCCCTGCTTGCTGACCTGCATCGCGCCGAGGATCGCGAGGTTAATGTGGCCGCCGCGGATCATCGCGAACGAATCGGCCGACGAGAAGATCGACGAGCCCGGCAGCGTCGTGACGGTCTGCTTGCCGGCGTTGATGAGATCGGCGTCGACTTCGTCTTCGGTCGGCGACGGGCCGATGCCGAGCAGGCCGTTCTCCGACTGCAGCCACACCTCGACGCCTTCCGGCACGTGGTTCGCGACGAGCGTCGGCAGGCCGATGCCGAGGTTCACGTAGAAGCCGTCCTGCAGTTCCTTCGCCGCGCGCGCGGCCATCTGGTCACGATTCCAGGCCATGTCAGTCTCCTTTCGCGCGTACGACGCGTTGTTCGATGCGTTTTTCGGGCGTCGCGTTCAGCACGATGCGCTGCACGAAAATCCCCGGCGTGTGGATGTGGTCCGGGTCGAGTTCGCCGTTCTCGACGATTTCCTCGACTTCCGCGACGGTGATCTTGCCGGCCATCGCGCACATCGGGTTGAAGTTGCGCGCAGTGCGGCGAAAAATCAGGTTGCCCGACTTGTCGGCCTTCCAGGCCTTCACGAGCGCGACATCGGCCGTCAGCGACGGCTCGAGCACGTAGTGGCGATCGCCGAACTGGCGGGTTTCCTTGCCTTCCGCGATCACGGTGCCGTAGCCCGTGTTCGTGAAGAACGCCGGAATGCCCGCGCCGCCCGCACGCAGCTTTTCGGCCAGCGTGCCTTGCGGCGTGAATTCGAGCTCGAGTTCACCGGCCAGGTACTGGCGCTCGAACTCCTTGTTCTCGCCGACGTACGACGAGATCATCTTCTTGATCTGGCGCGTTTCCAGCAACAGGCCGAGACCGAAGCCGTCGACGCCCGCGTTGTTGCTGATGCAGGTGATGCCCTTGACGGCCGAATCGCGCAACGCCGCGATCAGTGCCTCCGGAATCCCGCACAGGCCGAAGCCGCCCACCGCGAAGGTCTGTCCGTCACGGACGATCCCTTCCAGCGCGGCAGCCGCGCTTGGATAGACTTTGTTCATCTGTTGTCCCTTCCTCTATGGAAACCAGCGAAACCGGTTCACGCGCCCACTTGGCCCGCAAGCCCGCCGCATCATTCTATGCATGCACGGCGATGCCTGCGTCGAGGCGCGCTGTTTTTATACCGCGGCGAACCGCCACGAGATGCCTGAAAGGGTACGATGCAGCGCGGATGCGGCACAATACGCAAAAATACATAAGCGTTTGCCTCCGCTTGCCTGCGCCATGCCCGCTCTCGACTACCAGACCGCCTTCCACCTCGCGCCGCTCGGCCTCGTCCTGTCGCGCGACCGCGTGATCGAGGACTGCAACGACGCGCTCGCGTCGATCTTCCGCTGCGTGCGGGCCGACCTGATCGGGAAATCGTACGAGGTGCTGTACCCGTCGACGGACGAATTCCAGCGAATCGGCGAACGTATCGCGCGCGTCATGGCCGCGAACGGCATCTACTCGGATGACAGAATCATGAAGCGCGCGGACGGCGAGCTGTTCTGGTGTCATGTTACCGGCCGCGCGCTCGACCGTACCGCGCCGCTCTCGGCGGGCGTCTGGACTTTCGAGGATTTGAGCGCGACGCGCCGGGTCGCCGTGGAGCTGACCCCGCGCGAGCGCGAGATCGCCGCGCAGCTCGCGACCGGCAAGACCAGCAAGCAGATCGGGCGCGTGCTCGACATCAGCTCGCGCACGGTCGACATCTACCGCGCACGCCTGATGCGCAAGTACGGGACCAACAATACGCCGGAGCTGCTGCAGCGCCTGCTCGGGCAGTGAATGGCGGCTCCCGGATGACAATCGGCCGCGCATGGCGGCCGATTCGGGAAACAACGGGCACGGCGTACCGCCGGCGACCTGGCGCCGGCCTCGCCGTCTCGACGCTCAGCCGACTTTCGTCGCGAGCGCGCGCTCGATCGTGTCGCGCAGCAACTGGGGCAGCGGCACCGACTTGCCGAGCGCGTAGTCGACCCACACGCAGCGCGCATTGCCGCGCGCATAGACATGCTGCGGATCGTCGGCGCGCGTCAGCTCGAAACCCGTGTCGAAGCTGCTGCGGCCGGGTTTCGCCGCCGACATCCTCGCGATCACGTCGCCCGGATAGTGCAGCTGCTTGAGAAACTCCATCGACGCCGTGACGATGACGGGCCCCTGCCCCTCGCCGTTGCCGCCGGCGATGCCGAGCGCCTCGAACCACGAGATCCGCGCCTGCTCCATGTAGCGGAAATAGACCGTGTTGTTCACATGGCCGAACGCGTCCATGTCGCCCCAGCGGATCGGCATCGACATCTCAAAAACGGGGGAATAATCGCTCATTGCAGTCTTCTTTGTTGCTGAATGTCATCCGCTCAGGCGAGGCCAAAGCCATCGTCGGCGGAGATAACCGAGCCATTGATGAACTGCGACTCGTCGGCCGCGAGCAGCAACAACAGCCCGTCGAGATCCTGCGGCTTGCCGACGCGCCGGCGCGGCAGCATCGACTGCAGCTTCTGGCCCTGCTCGGTTTCCCACAGGTAATGATTGATTTCGGTATCGATATAGCCCGGACAGATCGCGTTGACGTTGATCCCGTGGCGCCCCCACTCGAGCGCCATCGCGCGCGTCATCTGCACGACCGCGGCCTTGCTCATCGCGTACAGCCCGATCTGCGGAAACACGCGCAGCCCGGCCACCGACGCGATGTTGATGATCCGGCACGGCGGCTTGCCGTTGCCGCTTCCGTTCGCGCGCATGATCATCCGCTTCGCGACTTCCTGCGCGACGAAAAACGCGCCGCGCGTGTTGGTATCGAACACGAACTCGAAATCCGCCGGCGTCACGTCGACGAGCTTCTGCATCGTCGAGACGCCCGAATTGTTCACGAGGATGTCGATCGTACCGGCTTCCGTCTCCGCGTGCGCGACCGCCGCCTTGATGCTCTGGACGTCGGTGACGTCGAGCGACACGACGTGCGCGGCACCGCCCGCGGCCTCGATCTCGGCACGCAGTTCCTTCAGGCGCTCGACACGACGGCTCGCGAGCACGACCTTCGCACCGGCCTGCGACAGCACCTGCGCAAAGCGCTGCCCGAGGCCGCTCGACGCACCCGTGACCAGCGCAACCTTGCCTTCCAGATTGATCGATCGACCCATTTGCACTTCCCCTTTCGATGTCGTTTCGCCGCCACGGGCAGCATGGCCCGAACGGCATTACCCTAGCACGAAAATAGAACGATCGTGCTAATCTAGCCGCATGCTGTTGCGGCAAGCGTTTCGTTTCGCAGACAATACGCTCCCGAATAAAAGCATTCTAACGGTTAGAGGAACGCCAATGACCCCCGCAAGCCTCATCGAGCAATACGGCCCGCGCGAATCGATGGAATACGACGTCGTGATCGTCGGCGGCGGCCCCGCCGGGCTGTCGGCGGCGATCCGGCTCAAGCAGCTGGCCGCCGAGAAAGGCACCGAAATCGGCGTGTGCGTGCTCGAGAAGGGTTCCGAGATCGGCGCGCACATCCTGTCGGGCGCGGTGATGGACCCGCGTGCGATCAACGAACTGTTCCCCGACTGGAAGGAACGCGGCGCGCCGCTCGACGTCGAGGTGACGGAAGACCGCTTCCTGTTCCTGTCCGAGAAGAGCGCGGTCACCACGCCGAACTGGGTGCTGCCCGCCAACTTCCAGAACCACGGCAACTATGTGATCTCGCTGGGCAACGTCACGCGCTGGCTGGGGGCACAGGCCGAGGCGCTCGGTGTGGAAATCTTCCCGGGCTTCCCGGCTGCGGAGATCCTCTACAACGACGACGGCTCGGTAAAAGGCGTCGCGACCGGCAACATGGGCGTGGGCAAGGATGGCGAGCCGACCGAGAACTTCCAGCTCGGCATGGAGCTGCACGCGAAGTACACGCTGTTCGCCGAAGGCTGCCGCGGCCACCTCGGCCGCCAGCTGATCTCGAAGTTCAAGCTCGACGCGAACGCGGATCCGCAGGCCTACGGGATCGGCCTCAAGGAGCTGTGGGAGATCGATCCGGCCAAGCACAAGCCGGGCCTCGTGATCCACACGGCCGGCTGGCCGCTGAAGTCGGACACCTACGGCGGCTCGTTCCTGTATCACATGGACAACAACCAGGTGGTGGTCGGCTTCGTGGTGGGCTTGGGCTACACGAACCCGTACCTGTCGCCGTTCGAGGAATTCCAGCGCT
>NZ_JAAGPP010000111.1:0-31678 GCF_017104975.1 Burkholderia sp. Ac-20344 | reverse complement strand
AACGCATCCGCTGCGCCCCGCGAATCCGCGCGCGTTCCGGCGCGTGTCGGCCGAGCGGCAACTGCGTGCGGCGACGGTGCGCGGCGCGCTGTCCGCGCGCATCGTGCGCATTCCGGGCATCTACGCGGCGAACCGTCTGCCGGTCGCGCGGCTCGAGCGCGGCACGCCGGCGCTCGAGCCGGCCGACGACGTCTACACGAACCACATCCACGCGGACGATCTCGCGGCGATCCTGCGTCGCGCGGCCGAACGCGGCAAGCCGGCGCGCGCCGTGCACGCGTCGGACGACAGCGAACTGCGGATGGGGGAGTATTTCGACCGGGTCGCGCAGGCGCTCGGCCTGCCGAGGCCGCCACGCGTCAGCCGCGCGGACGCCGAGCGTCTGCTCGAACCGACGCTGCTGTCGTTCATGCGCGAGTCGCGGCGCCTGTCCAACGCACGGCTCAAGGCCGAATTGTGCGTGACGTTGCGGTATCCGACCGTAGACGATTTCCTTCAAACGCTCGCGCCGGGCAGCGCGTCAGGTCAGCGCCGGTAACGCCTCGATCAGCAGGAAGCACAGCAACGCGCCGATCAGCGCGCCAATCAGGTTCGGATGATATTTGTGCTTCATGTGCATCGCGGCCAGCAGCCCGCCGATCACGATGACACCGACGACCGCGAACGCGATCATCACGTACGACAGTTCGAAAGAATGGTTGATGTTCATGATGTCTCCCCTGCATCGCTGCTCGTACAGCTTGTGATTTCAGTATAGCGGGGGAACATGCGGCCGAGACGCGGCCGGGCACCGAACGGTCGTGCGGATTTTCCCTTACAGGGTTTCGACGGGATTGCGCAACGCTGAAAGGTCGGCGTCGTCGAGCCACCGCCACGCGCCGGGCGCGAGATCGCCCGGCAGCACGAAGCCGCCGATGCTTTCGCGATGCAGCGCTTCGACGCGATTGCTCGCCGCCGCGACCATCCGCTTGACCTGGTGATACTTGCCTTCGAGAACGGTCAGTGCGAGCGCGTGCGGTTCGCGCGCGTCGGCGGCGACCGCCGCGATCGGCTTCGGCTCGCCGTGGAGCTGCACGCCGGTGCGCAGCGCGTGCAACTGCGTGTCGTCGAGCGGGTGGCGCACGGTCGCCACGTAGGTCTTCGGCACCTTGCGCTTCGGCGACGTGTACGCGTGCACGAACTGGCCGTCGTCGGACAGCAGCAGCAGGCCCGTCGTGTCCTGGTCGAGCCGTCCGACGCACTGCACGCCGCGCGTGACGAGCGGCGCGGGCAGCAGGCTGAATATGCTCGCGTGGTGTTGCGGATCGCGCGAACACTCGTAGCCGGCCGGCTTGTTGAGCGCGAGATACGCGTGCGTGTGGAACGGCCACGCCGTATCGTCGACCGAGAACACGAGGCCGTCGGTATCGAACGCGGCGTCGGGGTCGGTCGCGCGGGCGCCCGCCACGGCCACGCGGCCTGCGTCGATCAGGCCGCGGCACTGGCGGCGCGAGCCGAAGCCCTGGGTGTAGAGAATGCTTTCGAGGTCCATAGCGCGCGCATTCTATCAAGCGGCGGCGCCAGGCCGGCATGAACGCGCATGCAACTGGTAAGCTGCCGGTACGCCGCGCGGGGCGCGGCGGCCGTTCATTCTTCACGGAAAGTCCATGCCTTTTGCTTCGTTCCCGTTCGGCCGCAAGGCCGCCGCCTTCATCGTCGCCGCGACCGTTTCGTCGGTTGCGTTCGCGCACGCGCACCTTGCGAAGAGCGACCCGGCGGCGGGCGCGGCGGTGGCCACCGCACCGGCGGCCGTCACGATCGACTTCACCGAGCCGCTGGAGCCGGCGTTCAGCTCGATCGTCGTCGTCGACGGCGCGGGCAAGACGGTGTCGGACGGCCGGGCGCGCATCGACGCGTCGAACCGCAAGCGGATGACGGTGCCGCTCACGGCGGTCGGCACCGGCGCCTATACGGTGAAGTGGGTGGCCGTCGCGACCGACGGACACCGCACGCAGGGCGCGTACGCCTTCAGCGTGAAGTGACGCAACGGCGGCGGCAGGCCCGTGCCAGGGTTGCCGCCGCTTCAATCCGAGAGGGAGTCCCGCATGAATCCGACGACGCTCGACGCACTCGCCGATTTCCCCCGTCTGCTCGAAGCCCATTTCGCGGGCGTACCCGACGGCTACGCGCGCTGGACGCCCGACGACTGGGCCGGGATCCCGAGCGAGCACTTCTCGCCGCTCGGGCAGCTCTGCCACGTGCGCGACATCGAGATCGACGGGTATCACGTGCGGCTGCGTCGGATGCTCGACGAGGACCGACCGCTGCTCGAGTCGATCGATGGCGACGCACTCGCGATCGAGCGCCGCTACAACGACGCGTATGCGTCCGACGTGCTCGCGGCAATCCGCGACGCGCGGCGCGAGACGCTGGACCTCGTGTCGCGCCTCACACCCGAGCAGTTCGCGCGGATCGGGGAGTTCGACGGCTACGGATCGCTGACCGTGCGCGGGCTCGTCCACTACCTGTGCAGCCACGACCAGCAGCATCTGGCCGGCATGCAATGGCTGCTCGGCAAGATCGACGCGGCGCTGTACGCGCGCTGAGCCGGCCGGCATTCACGCAATCGATCACGGATTCCGGCGCCGCTGTCGGTGCGGCAGGCTGCACAGCCCGGCTCCGATTGGATCGTTTTTCTGGATAATCCATCCAGCCGCGACCGGCTGACCGGTGCGTCGCGCGTGCCTACACTCCAAGCTTCGTTCAACGAGAAAAGGAGTCAACCGTGGCAACTCATACGCTCGCAGACAAGGTCGTCCTGATCGCAGGCGGCGCAAAGAATCTCGGCGGCCTGATCGCCCGGGATCTGGCGAGCCACGGCGCGAAGGCAGTGGCGATTCACTACAACAGCGCCGCATCGCAGGCGCAGGCCGAGGAGACGGCCGCCGCGGTGCGCGCGGCCGGCGCGGAAGCTGCCACGTTCCAGGGCGACCTGACGACGGCCGCCGCGGTCGAGAAGCTGTTCGACGACGCGAAGCAGCGCTTCGGCAAGATCGACATCGCGATCAACACGGTCGGCAAGGTGCTGAAGAAGCCGTTCACCGAGATCAGCGAGGCCGAGTACGACGACATGTTCGCGGTCAACAGCAAGTCGGCGTTCTTCTTCATCAAGGAAGCGGGGCGGCACCTCGAGGATCACGGCAAGCTCGTCACGCTCGTGACGTCGCTGCTCGGCGCGTTCACGCCGTTCTATGCGGCGTACGAAGGGTCGAAGGCGCCGGTCGAGCATTTCACGCGCGCGGCGTCGAAGGAATACGGTGCGCGCGGGATCTCGGTGACGGCCGTCGGGCCGGGTCCGATGGACACGCCGTTCTTCTACCCGGCCGAGGGCGCCGATGCGGTCGCGTATCACAAGACGGCGGCTGCGCTGTCGCCGTTCAGCAAGACGGGCCTGACCGACATCGAGGACGTCGTGCCGTTCATCCGCCATCTCGTCACCGACGGCTGGTGGATCACGGGCCAGACGATCCTGATCAACGGCGGCTATACGACCAAGTAACCGACCTGGCAACGGGCCGCGCGGCGCACCGCAATGGCTCGTTTGCGTGGACAATGGACGGGCGCGCGGCCTCGCGGCTGCGCGCCCGTTTTCCCTGTGCCGCCGGATCTTGCCGCGATGCGCGGCGCGCCGGCGGCGACGATCGTCCGAACCTACGTTCCCCGCCGATGGACAAGCTGGAGCAGGTCAGAATCTTCCTGCAGGTTGCCGAGATGGGCAGCTTCATCAAGGCCGCGCATGCACTCGACGTGCCGCGCGCGACCGTGTCGGCGGCCGTCCAGCAGCTCGAGACGGGGCTCGGCACGCGCCTCTTGCACCGCACGACGCGCCAGGTGCAGTTGACTGCCGACGGCGCACTGTTGCTCGAACGCGGCCGGCGCCTGCTCGCGGAGGCCGACGAGCTCGACCGCCTGTTCCGCCGCCGCGACCGCGACGTGATCGGCCGGCTGAACGTCGACGTGCCGAGCCGGATCGCGCGCCGCATGGTGGCGCCCGCGCTGCCGTCGCTGTTTCGCCGCTATCCGAAGCTGCAGCTGTCGCTCGGCTCGACGGATCGTTCGATCGACCTGGTGCAGGAGGGCGTCGACTGCGCGATCCGCGTCGGGCGGCTCGCGGACAGCAGCCTCGTCGTGCGGCCGCTCGGACAGTTCACGCTGATCAACTGCGCGAGCCCCGACTACCTGCGCGAATGCGGCGTGCCCGAGCATCCGGATGCGCTCGCGCACGGACACTGGGCGATCGGCTATGCGTCGCCGACGACAGGGCGCGAACTCGACTGGGAATACTGCGCGGACGGCCAGCGGCACACGCTCGCGCTGCCGAGCCGCGTGATCGTCAACAACGCCGAAACCTATATCGCCAGCTGCATCGCCGGGATGGGGCTGATCCAGATTCCTCGCTTCGACGTCGAGCATCTGCTCGACAGCGGCGCACTCGTCGACGTGATGCCCGGCCATCGCGCCGCGCCGATGGACGTGTCGGCTGTATATCCGCACCGGCGCCATCGTTCGCGCCGGCTCAATGCGTTCATCGAGTGGTTCGGAGAACTGATGACGAGCGCGCTGACGAAGAGCGGGGAGGGCGCGGAGGGCGACTGACCGGCACGGCCGGTTTGCGTTGCGTGCGGTGGTCGCGCCTGGCTCAGCCGGGCAGCGCCGCGAACTGTCGGCTGCGCCCGGTTTCACGCACCGCATCGATCAATGCCGCGCCGGCGCCGCCCGGTTTTGCCGCGAACGCGTAGAAGCGCGCGGCCGGCAGCGCCGGCAGACCATCCTGCGGCCCGCATTCGCGCAGGCCGTCGCGCAGCTGGCTGCGCGCCAGCGCGGTGACCGCAAAGCCCGCGAGCGCGGCCGACATGCAGCCTGCCATGCTGCTGCTCTCAAACAGCACGCGAAACGGCCGCAGCGCCGCGGCGAGCGCCGCGACGGCGGCTTCCCGATAGACGCACGGCTGCGGAAACAGCGCGAGCGGCACGTCGCCGCCGGCGTCGAGCGTGCGATCCGACGCGAACGCCCACACGAGCGGTTCTTCCCACAGCAGTTCGCCCGGCGTGTCGACCTGCCGGCACTGCTTGCCGAACACGACGTCGAGCCGGCCGAGCGTCTGCTCGCGCAGCAGCGACGCGGTGATCCCGACCTTCAGCTCGATCGACGTGCGCGGGTGGCGGTCGCGGAACGTGCGCAGCACGTGCGGCAGCCACGCGCCCGCGAAATCCTCCGACGCGCCGACCCGCAGCGGCCCGTGCGCCGGCGCACCGCGCAGCCTCGCGCGCACTTCGCGCTCCATATCGACGATGTTGCGCGCGTACGCGTACAGCGTGTCGCCGGCCGGCGTGAGCGCAATGCGGCGGGTCGTGCGCGCGAGCAGCACCGTGCCGGCCGCCTGCTCGAGCCGCTTGATATGGCCGCTGACGGCGGACGGCGTCAGCGCGAGCCGTTCCGCGGCCGGCGCGAAGCCGCGGCTGTCGACGACTTCGAGGAAGGTGCGCAGCAGCGTGATGTCGAGGGCGGTCGACGCAGGATCGGTCAGCGGTTCCATGAATCAATTCAACGCGATACTCGAAGAATGAATAATGATACTCCGTGAATCGTGATGAAAGGTCGGCCTACCATCGAGCACTCGGATCGACCCAACGGAGTGCACGATGACGACCTATGCGCATGCGACGACCGCGTCGCTCGACATTGCCTATCTCGAATGGAACCCGCGCGGCGAGCGCGTGGCCGTGCTGCTGCACGGCTGGCCGGACAGTCCGGCCGGCTGGGAGACGGTCGCGCAAGCGCTGGCCGTCCGAGGCTACCGCGTACTCGCGCCCGCGCTGCGCGGCTTCGCGCCGACCCGTTTTCGCGACGCGACGGTGCCGCGCAGCGGCCAGCTCGCGGCGCTCGGGCGCGACGTGCTGGAATTCGTCGACGTACTCGGCCTCGAGCGGCCCGTGCTGGTCGGACACGACTGGGGCGCCCGCGCGGTCGCGAACGCATGCGGGCTGCGCGACGGCGTCGCGTCGCACCTGGTGATGCTGTCGGTCGGCTACGGCACCAACGATCCCGCGCAGCCGCTGTCGCTGCAGCAGGCGCGCAATTACTGGTATCACTGGTTCATGGCGACGCCGCGCGGCGAGCAGGCGTTGCGCGACGACCGGCGCGCGTTCGCGCGCCTGATGTGGGATACGTGGTCGCCGCCGGGCTGGTATCGCGATGCGGAATTCGACGCGGCTGCCACGGCGTTCGACGGGCCCGACTGGGTCGACGTCGTGCTGCATTCGTATCGGCAGCGGTGGGGCTTCGCGCCCGGCACGCCGGCCTATGCCGACGACGATGCGCGGCTGAATCCCGCGCCGGTGCTGGCGCTGCCGACGCTTGTGCTGCATGGCGGCGCGGACACCTGCAATCATCCGGACAGTTCGGCCGGGCGCGAGCATTTCTTTGCGGGGCGCTACGCGCGGCAGGTGCTGGATGGCGCCGGTCACTTTCCGCAGCGCGAGGCACCGGCGGCGGTCGCCGGCGCGATCCTCGGGTTCTGCGAGCAAGGCTGATGCACGCCGGCGTGTCCGACGCGCGGCGGATCAGCTGCCGACGCGGGCCGCGAGCAGGTCGGCGAGGCCGATGTTCCTGAACATCTCGCGGCGGATGCGATCGCCGACGCGGAACACTTCCTCCGCGCCATCCTGTGACGGATCGACGAACACGCGATACGGACGCTTGCCGGCCGTCGCGGCGACGATGTCGGCAATCGCCGTCGCGACGGTGCCGGCATCGGCGTCCGCGGGTTCGAGCGCGGCGAGGCCTTTCAGTGCCTGCTCGGCGACGCCCGCATAGGGGCCGTCGTCGTAGGCGGCCTGAACCGTCGCGTCGGCCGGCTTGCCCGCGTGGGCGAAGTGATTCGTGCCCTGGGTGAAGGCGCCCGGCACGACGATCGACGTCTCGATGCCCCAGCGGGCGAGTTCGGCCGCATAGGACACCGCGAGCGAATCCATCGCGGCCTTCGCGGCGAAGTAGGGGGCGAGGAACGGCGGCGTACCGCCGCGCGCGGACGACGACGACACCCAGACCAGCAGGCCGCGGCCCTGGCGGCGCAGGTGCGGCAGCGCGGCGCGGTTGACGCGCTGGGTCGACACGACATTGATGTCGTAGAGCTGGGCGATCTGCTCGGGCGTGAACGCTTCGGCCGGGCCGAACACCATGTGGCCGGCATTGTGGACGATGACGTCGAGGCGGCCGTTGTCCGCGATCACGCGATCGATGGCCGCACCGACGGATGCGTCGTCGCTGACATCGAGCTCGACGGTGCGCAGGTCGACGCCGTGTTCCTGTGCGTAGGCAGCGATAGCGGCGACGCGCGGCGCGTTGCGGCCGGTGCTTTCGCGCATCGACGCGTAGACGGTATGGCCGGCGCGGGCGAGCGCCTGGGCCGTCAGCAGGCCGAAGCCGCTGGACGCGCCCGTGACGAGAATGACTTCCTTCATGAATCGATCTCCGGTAAGAGGGGGACGCGGCCGGCGGCCCGTCAGCACATGCCGCCGTTGGCGCGCAGGATCTGGCCGTTGACCCACGCGCCGTCGGGGCCGGCGAGGAACGCGACGACGCCGGCGATGTCCGCGGGCTGGCCCAACCGCTCGAGCGGGTTCATCTTCGCCAGGCGATCGACCTGCTCGGGGCTCTTGCCCTGCAGGAACAGCTCGGTCGCGACCGGCCCCGGCGCGACGGCGTTCACGCTGATGCCGCGGCCGCGCATTTCCTGCGCGAGGACCTGCGTCAGTCCCTCGACGGCTGCCTTGGTCGCGACGTACACGCCGTAGGTTGGCAGACGCACGCCGACCATCGTCGACGACAGGTTGACGATGCGGCCGCCGTGGCGCACGCGCTTCGCCGCCTCGCGGCTGACGTTGAAGGTGCCTTTGAGGTTGATCGCGACGGTCTGGTCGAACGTCGTGTCGTCGTAGTCGGCGATCGCGCCGAGCTTCATGACACCGGCGCTGTTGACGACCACGTCGATGCGCCCGAACGCCTGCTCGGCCGCATCGAACAGCGCGGCCACCGCCGCCGGGTCGGCGATGTCCGCCTGTACCGCGATGGCCTCGCCGCCGTCCGCGGCGATTGCGTCGACCACTTCGCGCGCCGGGCCGGCGCCGCCGGCGTAGTTCACGATGACCCGGAAGCCGTCCCGGGCGAGGCGGCGAGCGATTTCCGCGCCGATGCCGCGCGACGAGCCCGTGACGAGGGCGACCTGTTTCGATGCGTTCATGTCCTGCTCCTTGGTTCGTGAGGGCCGGGCGATCCGGCGACAGGACTAATGTAGGCTTCCTCGATCAATAAAAATAATGAATAATGATCAGATCAAGAATGACTGAAAGTATGTCTCATGGCATTCGACAGCAGGCTTTTGAGTGGTATCGGCGTGCTCTCGGCGGTGATCGAGGCCGGTACCTTCGCGCGCGCCGGCGAGGCGATGGGGTTGACGCAGCCGGCGGTGAGCCGCGCGGTCGCACGGCTGGAAGAGCGCGTCGGCATCCGGATCTTCAACCGGACGGCACGCGCGATCACGTTGACCGACGAGGGGCGGCGCTTCTACGAGGCGGTCGCGCCGCTGCTGGCCGGTATCGAGGACGCGGCAATCGACGCCGGCCAGTCGAAGGCGCGTGTCAGGGGGCGGCTGCGCGTCAACGTCGACGCGACCTTCGGCCACTACGTGCTGGCGCCGAAGATGGCGGAGTTTCTCGACCGTTTTCCCGACCTGTCCGTCGAGATCAGCGTGCGCGACCGGATGGGCGACCTCGTCGCCGACGGGTTCGACGTGGCGGTGCGGTTCGGCGTCCCGGAACCGTCGTCATACCGTGCGCGGCTGCTGCTGGAAACGCGCGTGCTCACCTGCGCGTCGGCGGCCTATGTCGCGCGTCATGGCGAACCGCGGCACCCGCTGGATCTCGCGGACGGGCATCGTTGCGTACTGATCCGCGATCCGGTGACGGGGCGGCCATTCGAATGGGAATTCCATCGCGGCAAGGAGGTGGTGCCGTTCGATGCCGCCGGCCGGCTGATGGTCGACGACACGGGCATGCTGCTCGGCGCGTGCCTGGGCGGCGCGGGGATCGCGCAGCTGCTGGAACTCTATGCGCGCGACATCCTTGCCGACGGGCGGCTGGTGTTGCTGCTGCCGGAGTGGGCGGACGAGACGTTCCCGCTCTACGCGTATCACCACGCGTCCAATCTCGTTTCCGCGAAGGTACGCGTGTTTCTCGACTTCGTGCGGGCGTTGATGGCCTGAGTGAGCGGGCGCGGCGGCGGGTGGCGGTCCCGCGCGTTCATTCGGTGCGATGCGGAATGCTGTCCGGGAACGGGTAGGGCGCGTGCGGCCCCGGCCAGTCAGGCACCGGCGGCGCGGTCAGGATGTCGCAGCCACCCAGCATGAGTGACAGCGCCACGACGAGCATGCGGCGGCAGAGCGGGGATGAAATCGTGCGCATGGACATGGCGTGCCTCCGTGCCGCGCATCCTCACGATGCTTGGACTGTTGTGCGGGAGCCCGCGTTGCGGCGCGCGCGGCAAAAACAAAAAACCCGCGAAGCGGCGAGCTTGCGCGGGTTTCGGGAGGCGCAGCGCGTCACGCTGCGAGAATGCTGGTGCCCAGGGCCGGAATCGAACCGGCACGCCTTGCGGCGGGGGATTTTGAGTCCCCTGCGTCTACCAATTTCACCACCTGGGCTTGATCCTGGCCGCGCATGCGATCGTGCGCGGCGAAACGCGGATTATGGAGGAAAACGGCTCGCCGGGCAAGCCGCCCGGCGAGCCGTTCGCGCGTTACTGGCTCAGGTAGACGAACTGGCCATGCTTCACGATTCCCATCACGCTTGCGCGCTGATCGAGCCCGACGTGATCCTTGTCGCTGGTATTGACCACGCCGTTCGGCACGACGAGCTCGTTCGCGCGTTCGAGTTCGCGTCGCAGCGCCGCGCGGAAGGCCGGCGTGCCCGGCTGCGCGGTCTTCCGCGCGCGGCCGACCGCGTCCGCCAGGCGCGGGTACACGCCCGCCGCGTCGCCCGCGAACTGCGTGACGGTGCCGCCGCCGTATTTCCCTTCATAGGCATCGACGAATGCCAGCGCAGCCTTGCGCGCCGGATGATCGGCGGGCAACGTGCGCGCGACGACGACCGGCTGCGTCGGGAACAGCGTCCCGTCGACGTCCTTGCCGCCGAGCTTGATGAATTCAGGCGTCGCGATCCCGTGCGTCTGGTAGATCGCGCCCTTGTAGCCGCGCTCGATCAGCGTGCGCTGCGGCAGTACGGCCGGCGTGCCCGAGCCCGCGATCAGGATCGCGTCCGGCTTCGCCGCGATCAGCTTCAGCGCCTGGCCCGTCACGCTCGCGTCGGTGCGGTTGAAGCGTTCGGTCGCGACGACGCGGATCTTGCGCAGGTCCGCGAAGCGCGTGAACTCGTTCAGCCAGCTGTCGCCGTAGCTGTCCGCGAAGCCGATGAAGCCGACCGTCTTCACGCCGTGGTTGGCCATGTAGCGAGTCATCACGTCGGCCATCGCGCGGTCGCTCTGCGCCATCTTGAACGCCCAGGTCCGCGCGCCTTCCTGCGGCTCGACGATCGCGCCGGAGCCGACCAGCGTGATCATCGGCGTCTGGGCGGCTGCCACCGCGTCGAGCGCCGCGAGCGCGGCCGGCGTGATGTTCGGCCCGACCACGACGTCGACGTGATCCTCGTCGACCAGCTTGCGGATGTTGCGCACCGCGGCGCCCGGGTCGGACGCATCGTCGAGCACGGTCACCTGCACGGGCTGCCCGGCAATCGTCTTCGGCCACATCAGGATCGCGTTCTTGCTGGTGATGCCGATCGCGGCGGCCGGGCCGGTCGACGACAGGTCGACGCCGACCTTCAGGTCGGCATGGGAGGCCATGCAGGCGAGCGTGAGGGCGGCGCCGGCGGCGCGGCGCAACAGGGCGGGAAGCGTCATGCGGGAATCTCCGTCGGGCAACAAAAAGGGGCGCGATATGCGCCCCTGTGGTTATACACGTACACGTCGCTTCGAGAAAACGCCGGCCGCCCCAAGGTGTTCTTGGTCCCCGCGAGGCGCCTGGCGCGAAGCGAGCGGGCTGGAGGCGCTGGTCAAAGCTCGTACGATTCGGATTCGCCCTTGAGCGCCTGTTCGATCAGCTTGCGGGTCAGCGTCGGCGACAGCAGTTCGACGAGCGTATACACATAGCTGCGCAGATAGGCGCCCTGCTTGAGCGCGACACGCGTCACGTTGCTGCCGAACAGGTGGCCGACCGGAATCAGCCGCAGGTTGCGGTCGCGCTCGGGATTGAACGCGATGTCGGCCATGATCCCGACGCCGAGGCCGAGTTCGACGTAGGTCTTGATCACGTCGGCGTCGATCGCCTCGAGCACGATGTCCGGCGACAGCCCGCGCAGCGCGAACGCATGGTTGATCTTCTTGCGCCCCGCGAACGCATCGTCGTACGTGATCAGCGGGTACTGCGCGAGATCGTCGAGCGTGACCGGCTTGCGTTCGAGCAGCGGATGGTCGGCCGGCACGACGGCCGCGTGGTGCCACTGGAAGCAGGGCAGCGACACGAGTTCCTTGTAGTCGGAGATCGCCTCGGTTGCGATCGCGAGATCGGCCTGGTCGTGGATCACCATCTCGGCCACCTGCGTCGGGCTGCCCTGCAGGATCGACAGGTGCACCTTCGGGAAGCGCTTCTTGAACTCGGCGATCGCGGCCGGCAGCGAGTAGCGGGCCTGCGTGTGGGTCGCGGCGATGGTCAGGTTGCCCTGATCCTGCGCCGCATAATCCTTCCCGACCCTTTTAAGGCTTTCAACCTCCTGGAGAATCCGCTCGACCGACGCGAGGATGATCCTGCCCGGCTCGGTGAGCGAGCGCACGCGCTTGCCGTGCCGCGTGAAGATCTCCACGCCCAGCTCGTCCTCGAGCTCGATGATCGCCTTCGATACCCCCGGTTGCGACGTGTAGAGCGCCTTGGCGGCCTCGGTGAGGTTGAAATTCTGCCGGACGGCCTCGCGCACGAAGCGAAATTGGTGCAGGTTCATTTATAACCCTTCCGCATATCAACAGAATTTTTTAGTCGTTTGAAATATAAGGCGAGTTTATTACGATTCACCGGAGTTTTTCAAATATGGATATCTGTTTTCGTCATTAGCAATCCACCCGGCAGCGGATGGTGGCCGTGACGGCGGAACGGAGATTCGGGCGCGACGTGGCTAGGACGTCGCGCAGTCACCACGAAAACCCTGGGGTCCCCGAATGTATCAGTACGACCAATACGACCAGACGATCGTCGACGAGCGTGTCGCGCAGTACCGCGATCAGGTGCGCCGCCGGCTGTCGGGCGAGTTGAGCGAAGAGGAGTTCCGTCCGCTGCGCCTGCAGAACGGCCTCTACATGCAGCGTCACGCGTACATGCACCGCATCGCGATTCCGTACGGCAACCTGCGCAGCGACCAGCTCCGGATGCTGGCGCGCATCGCCCGCGAACACGACCGCGGCTACGGCCACTTCTCGACCCGCTCGAACATCCAGTTCAACTGGATCGAGCTGGAAGACACGCCCGAGATCCTCGCGAAGCTCGCGTCGGTGCAGATGCACGGCATCCAGACGTCGGGCAACTGCATCCGCAACATCACGGCCGACCAGTTCGCGGGCGTCGCCCAGGACGAAGAGATCGATCCGCGTCCGTGGTCGGAAATCCTGCGTCAGTGGTCGACGTTCCATCCCGAATTCGCATGGCTGCCGCGCAAGTTCAAGATCGCGGTGTCGGGCTCGAAGGACGACCGTGCGGCCGTGCAGATCCACGACCTCGGCGTGTACCTGAAGAAGAACGCGCAGGGCGAAGTGGTCGCGAGCATCCTCGCGGGCGGCGGCCTCGGCCGTACGCCGATCATCGGTGCGGTGATCAAGGAAGACCTGCCGTGGCAGCACCTGCTCACCTACTGCGAAGCCGTGCTGCGCGTGTACAACCGCTACGGCCGCCGCGACAACCTGTACAAGGCGCGTATCAAGATCCTCGTGAAGGCGCTGTCGCCCGCGAAGTTCGCGCAGCAGGTCGAGGAAGAGTGGCTGCACCTGAAGGACGGCCCGTCGACGCTCACGCAGGCGGAAATCGATCGCGTGTCGCAGTACTTCCAGCCGCCCGTCTACGAGAAGCTGGCCGACACCGACGCATCGTTCGAACAGAACCTGCTCGAGAACAAGGCGTTCGCGCGCTGGGTCGAGCGTAACGTCGCGCCGCACAAGGTGGCCGGCTATGCAGCCGTCACGCTGTCGCTGAAGGATCACCGCGTTGCGCCGGGCGATGCGACCGACCGGCAGATGGAACTGGTGGCCGACTGGGCCGACGCGTACTCGTTCGGCGAGCTGCGCGTGTCGCACGAGCAGAACCTGATTCTCGCGAACGTGAAGAAGCGCGACCTGTTCGCGGTGTGGGAAAAGGCGAAGGCAGCCGGTTTCGCGACGCCGAACATCGGCCTCTTGACCGACATCATCGCGTGCCCGGGCGGCGACTTCTGCTCGCTCGCGAACGCGAAGTCGATCCCGATCGCGCTGGCGATCCAGCAGCGTTTCGACGATCTCGACTACGTGTACGACCTCGGCGACCTGTCGCTGAACATTTCCGGTTGCATGAACTCGTGCGGTCACCACCACGTCGGCAACATCGGCATCCTCGGCGTCGACAAGGACGGCGCGGAGTGGTACCAGGTGTCGCTCGGCGGTGAGCAGGGCACGGGCCACAACGGCGCGCGTCTCGGCCGCGTGATCGGGCCGTCGTTCTCGGCGGAAGAAGTGCCCGACGTGATCGCGAAGCTGATCGACACGTTCGTCGAATCGCGCGTGGACGGCGAGCGCTTCGTCGACACGTACGACCGCATCGGCATCGCGCCGTTCAAGGAGCGCGTGTATGCGTCGCGCCAGGCAGTGAACGCGTAACCAACCGGGTAGAGGGAATTAGCAGATGGCTTCGATTATCAAGAACCGCGCAGTGATCGACGATGCATGGCAGGTCGTACGCGCGGCGGAAGACGGCGCACTGCCCGCAGTCGACGCGTTGCCGGCCGGCAAGGTGCTGGTGCCGTTCGTGTTGTGGCAGGCCGAGCGCGCCGCGCTCGTCGCCGCGAAGACGAAGGACGAGCTCGGCGTGTGGCTCGCACCGGACAGCGAGCCGGCCGATCTCGTGGCCGATTTCGGTGCGATTTCGCTGGTCGCCGTCGAGTTCCCGCGCTTCGCGGACGGCCGCGGCTACAGCATCGCGCGCCTGCTGCGCGAGCGCCACGGCTGGACGGGCGAGCTGCGCGCGATCGGCGACGTGCTGCGCGACCAGTTGCTGTACATGTCGCGTTGCGGCTTCGACGCATTCGCGGTGCGCGCCGACAAGGACATCGACGACGCGCTGAATGCGTTCACGGAATTCACGCAGCGTTACCAGGGCGCGTTCGACGAGCCGGTGCCGCTGTTCCGCCGCCGCGCCGCCGCGGCCGACGCCAAGGTGGGCGCATGAGCACCGCGACCCCCACCGCGCTGACGCCGGAACTCGCCGCGAAGGTCGAGCGCCTCGACGCGCTGCTCGCGCAGATCGGCGCCCGTCACGAAAAGGTGAAGTTCGCGAGCAGCCTCGCGGCGGAAGACATGCTGCTGACGCATGCGATCCTGTCGAAGGGCGTGCGAATCGGCATCTTCTCGCTGAACACGGGCCGCCTGCACGCGGAAACGCTCGGCATGATCGACCGCGTGCGCGAGCGCTACGGCTACGAGATCGAGCAGTTCCATCCGCGGCAGGACGCGGTCGACCAGTACGTCGCCGAGCACGGCCTGAACGCGTTCTACGAGAGCGTCGAGCTGCGCAAGTCGTGCTGCCACATCCGCAAGGTCGAGCCGCTGAACCGCGCGCTGTCGGACGTCGGCGCGTGGGTCACGGGCCAGCGCCGCGAGCAGTCGGTCACGCGTGCCGAGCTGCACGAGGAAGAGCAGGACGAAGCGCGCGGGATCGCGAAGTACAATCCGCTCGCCGACTGGACCGAAAGCGACGTGTGGGCGTACCTTAAGGCGTTTGACGTGCCGGTGAACCCGCTGCATGCGCGCGGCTACCCGAGCATCGGCTGCGAGCCCTGTACACGGGCGATCCGCCCCGGCGAGGACAGCCGCGCGGGCCGCTGGTGGTGGGAGTCGCGCGACACGAAGGAATGCGGGCTGCACGTCACGACGATCACGCCGATTCCCGCGGAAGCCGTTGCCGGTGCCACGCACTGAAAGCCTGACAAGAAACTGAATATTGCGCCGCCCGCGACAGCGGGCGGCACGAACCCAGAAGAGAAGGACTGAAATCATGAGCACGACGCTCGAGCAATCCGCCTTTGCCCCGCCCGCCGGTGCCGACAGCCGCATGGGCCACCTCGACTGGCTCGAAGCCGAGTCGATCCACATCCTGCGCGAACTGGTCGCCGAATGCAGCAAGCCGGCATTGTTGTTCTCGGGCGGCAAGGATTCGGTCGTCGTGCTGCATCTGGCACTGAAGGCGTTCGGCCTCGGCGCGAACCGCAAGACGACGCTGCCGTTCCCGCTCGTGCACATCGACACGGGCCACAACTACGAAGAAGTGATCGACTTCCGCGATCGCCGCGCGAAAGAGCTCGGCGCCGAGCTGGTCGTCGGCCACGTCGAGGATTCGATCAGGCGCGGCACGGTCGTGCTGCGCCGCGAAACCGATTCGCGCAATGCCGCGCAGGCCGTCACGCTGCTCGAGACGATCGAGCAGCACGGCTACACGGCGCTGATCGGCGGCGCGCGCCGCGACGAAGAGAAGGCGCGTGCGAAGGAACGCATCTTCTCGTTCCGCGACGAATTCGGCCAGTGGGATCCGAAGGCGCAGCGCCCGGAACTGTGGAGCCTGTACAACGCCCGCCTGCACAAGGGCGAACACCTGCGCGTGTTCCCGATCTCGAACTGGACGGAACTCGACGTATGGCAGTACATCGCACGCGAGAACCTCGAACTGCCGTCGATCTACTACGCGCATCAGCGCGAGATCGTGCGCCGCAACGGGCTGCTCGTGCCGGTCACGCCGCTCACGCCGATGCGTGAAGGCGAGACGAGCGAGATGGCGCAGGTCCGTTTCCGCACGGTCGGCGACATCAGCTGCACGTGCCCGGTGGCGAGCGACGCGGACGACGTCGAGAAGATCATCGCCGAGACGGCGGTGACCGAGATCACCGAGCGCGGCGCAACGCGGATGGATGACCAGGCATCCGAAGCCGCGATGGAACAGCGCAAGAAGCAAGGTTATTTCTGAAGCACACGAGGACATTCACATCATGAGCATCATCGAGAACAACGAAGACCTCGGCGTGCTGCGCTTCATCACCGCGGGCAGCGTCGACGATGGCAAGAGCACGCTGATCGGCCGCCTGCTGTACGACAGCAAGGCCGTGCTGTCCGATCAGCTGTCCGCGCTGTCGCGCGCGAAGAACAAGCGCACGGTCGGCGACGAGCTCGACCTCGCGCTGCTGACCGACGGGCTCGAAGCCGAGCGCGAGCAGGGCATCACGATCGACGTCGCGTACCGCTACTTCGCGACCGCGAAGCGCAAGTTCATCATCGCCGATACGCCGGGCCACGAGCAGTACACGCGCAACATGGTGACGGGTGCATCGACCGCGCACGCGGCGATCATCCTGATCGACGCGACGCGCGTGACGATCGAGAACGGTGTCGCGGACCTGCTGCCGCAGACCAAGCGCCACAGCGCGATCGTCAAGCTGCTCGCGCTGCAGCACGTGATCGTCGCGATCAACAAGATGGACCTCGTCGACTACAGCGAAGCGCGCTTCAACGAGATCCGCGACGCGTACGTCACGCTGGCGAAGCAGCTCGGCCTGAGCGACGTGCGCTTCGTGCCGGTGTCGGCGCTGAAGGGCGACAACATCGTCGGCGCGAGCGAGCGCATGCCGTGGTACGCAGGCGAGCCGCTGCTCGACGTGCTCGAATCGCTGCCGGTCGAGACGCAGGCGCATGACGCGCTGCGCTTCCCGGTGCAGTGGGTCGCGCGCCAGGACGGCAGCTCGGCCGACGATTTCCGCGGCTACATGGGCCGTATCGAGTCGGGCGAAGTGAAGGTCGGCGACGAGATCGCCGTGCTGCCGTCGAATCGCACGGCAACGGTCGCCGAGATCGTCGCGCCGGTGCCGGGCGGCACCGCGTCCGTCCCGCACGCATTCGCGGGCCAGGCCGTGACGATCCGCCTTGCGGAAGACGTCGACGTGTCGCGCGGCGACATGTTCGTCACGTCCGCCGAACCGGTCGCGCCGGCGAAGAAGCTCGAAGCCGATCTGTGCTGGTTCGACGAGACGCCGCTGTCGCCGCAGCGCAAGTACCTGCTGAAGCAGACCACCAGCACGGTGTTCGCGAAGATCGGCGGCGTCAAGCAGGTGCTCGACGTGCACACGCTGTCGCACGCGACCGACCGTCACGAGCTGAAGATGAACGACATCGGCCGCGTCGCGCTGACGCTGCAGAAGCCGATCGTCTGCGACACGTACGACGCGCATCCGGGTACCGGTGCGTTCGTGCTGATCGACGAGGCGACGCACCACACGGTCGCCGCGGGCATGATCCGGGCATTCTCGGCATAACCGGCGAGCCGCGCCGCCTCATGGCGGCGCGGGCCGGATGCCGCTGTAGCAGAGACCAAGCGAAGCGACAAACATGGGCAAGGTGTATCTGATCGGAGCAGGGCCGGGCGCGGCCGACCTCATCACGGTGCGCGGCGCGCGGCTGCTCGAGCAGGCGGACGTCGTGCTGCACGACGCGCTCGTCGAGCCCGCGATGCTCGACTACGCGCCGAATGCGCGCCGGATCGCAGTCGGCAAGCGCTGCGGGCAGCGTTCGACCGCGCAGCACTTCATCAACAAGCAGATCGTCGATGCGGCGCGCGAGCATGCGTGCGTCGTGCGGCTGAAGGGCGGCGACCCGATGCTGTTCGGTCGCGCCGAAGAGGAAATGCGTGCGCTGGAAGCGGCCGGCATCGACTACGAGGTCGTGCCGGGCATCACCGCCGCGCTGGCCGGTGCCGCGACGCTGAAGCGTTCGCTGACGCTGCGCGGCGTGTCGCGCAGCGTCGCGTTCGCGACGCACAGCCGCGCGCCGGGCAGCGACGAGATCCGCGAAGCCGCGCGCGCCGATTCGATCGTCTACTACATGGGCCGCGACAGCGCGCCCGGCATCGCGCAGGAGCTGATCGACGCAGGCCGTGCGCCGGCAACGCCGGTGGCGATCGTCGAAGCGTGCAGCACCGCGCGCGAGCGCACGCTGACGCTGACGCTCGCGCAGATGGCGGCGGGCGACGCGCAGGCGTGGCTCGATCCCGCGGAACCGAGCCTGCTGATGATCGGCGATGCGTTCGCCGAGCGTGCCGCGCAGGCCAAGGCGGGCGATCCGCTGAGGAATGCCGCCTGAGCGGATTTCGGCCGGAGTCCAAAACGAAAAAAGCGCTGGTGGATGCCAGCGCTTTTTCCTTGTGGGCCGCGACTGCGTGATTTACGCGTCGTCGCCGATCTGGTCGATGCAGTAGCGCGCGATCGCGTCGAGCACGCCGTCGTCTTCGCCGACGGCCGTCGCGCAGCGGATCTCGACGCCGGGATGCGCGGCGCGGCATGCGTCGACGAGTTGCGGCAGGTCGCGCCGGACATGGCCGCCCTGGCCGAAGAACACGGGCACCACGGTGATGTGCGAGCAGCCTGCCGCAACCTGCGCGGCGACCGCGTCATCGAGCGACGGCGTCATCAGTTCGAGGAACGCGAGCGATACGTGGGCAGCGGGGGAGGCGGCGCCGCGCAGCCGCGCGGCGAGCCGCTCGAAGGGCTCGGCCCAGCGCGGGTCGCGGGCGCCGTGGCCGAACAGGACGATGCCGTGCGAACTCATGTCGAAGCCTCCGTCATGACGCGGCGCTCAGTGCCGGTCGACCCACTTGAGCGCGAACAGGCCGAGCGCGAGATAGATCAAGCCCGGCGTCGCGGCCGTGAGCGGCGCGGGCCACGTGTTCAGCGTGCCAATGTGCGAGAACAGCGTATTGAGGAGCTGGAAGCTCATGCCGAGCATGATGCCGCCGAACACCTTCACGCCGACCACGCCCGCACGCGTGTGCAGGTACGCGAACGGCAGCGACAGCACGAGCATCACGAACACCGCGAACGGATACAGCAGCTTGCGCCACAGCGCGATGTCGTAGCGCTGCGTGTCCTGCTGGTTCTCGCGCAAGTGCTGGATGTAGCGGAACAGGTTGATGATCGACATGCGCTCCGGCGACACGAGCAGCACCGACAGGATCTGCGGCGTCAGGTCCGAGCGCAGCCGGTATTCGGGCAGCGAGACCTGTTGCGACCGGTAAACGGGGTTCAGGGCGTCCGCCGGCTGGCCGCTGATCGGCTTGATCGGCGTCAGCTCGGTCTCGGTGACGCCTTTGAGCAGCCAGTGGCCGGGCGGCTCGTAGCGGCCCGTCTGCGCGATCCGCACGTTCTGCAGCTGGAACTTCGAATCGAATTCGTAGATGCGCACGTTGCTGATCGTCGAATCGGGCGACAGGCTGCCGACGTTGACGAAGCGCGTGACCTGCTCGCCGTTTTCGCGGGCCGCGAGCGTGTCCTTCACCCACACGCCCGACTGGAAGTTCGACGACACCGACGCGCCGAGCGCCTGCAGCCGCACGCGTTCGGACAACTGGTCGGCGTACGGGCCGACGAATTCGCCGATCAGGTAGGTGATGATCACGAGCGGCACGCCGATCTTCAGCAGCGAGCGCAACGCCTGGTTGGTCGCGAGGCCCGACACGCGGAAGATCGTGAATTCCGAGTTCGCGGCCATCTGCGCGAACACGTAGATCGCGCTGATCAGCGCGGCGACCGGGATGATTTCGTAGAAGCGCGACGGTGTCTGCAGCGCGACGCGCAGCACCGCGTAGCCGAACTTGTAGTTGCCGTGCCCGACCGAGTTCAGTTCGCTGATCAGGTCGAAGAAGAAGAACAGGCCCGAGAACGCGAACAGGATGAAGACGAACGTGACGTAGATCTGCCGCGCGAAGTACTTTTCATAGAGCCGCATCGATCATGCTCCCGAGCGGCCGAACAGCGCGCGTGTAAACAGCGGACGATTGCGCACGCGCAACCAGAAGATCACGGCGACGATCACCGCGACGACCAGATGCAGGCCGACCAGGCCGACGCCGAACGACATCTTGCCCTGCTCGATCTGCGACTGCACCACGTTCAGCAGGTTCGAGTACGTGAGGTAGATCAGCACGGCCATCACGAGGTTGATCGTGCGGCTGCGGCGCGGGTTCTGGTACGACAGCGGAATGCCGAGCACCATCAGGTTGATTGCGATCAGCGGCAGCCCCGCGCGCCACGCGAATTCCGCGAGGTTGTCGCGCGTCGGGTTGCGCAGCAGGTCCGGGGTCGGCGTGCTGTTGGTGGTCGGCACGTTGGTGACCGGCGTGCTCGTGATCTTCACGCCGTAGCGCTCGAACTCCATGATCTTGAAGTTCGGCTGGCCGGGCGTGCCGTCGTAGCGGCGGCCGGCCTCCAGGACGACGAAGCGGCTGCCGTCGCGCGTTTCCGTGTGCCCCGTCTGCGACACGACCACGTTGACCTTGCCGTTCTCGGTCGAGGTCACGAACACGTTCTGCACCTTGCTCTGGTCGGGCGTCATCTTCTCGATGAAGAACACGCGGTGGTTCGCGGCCGACTCGCGGAACTGGCCCGGCGCGAGCAGCGAGATCTCGTCGCGCTGCTGGAAGCGCGCCTTGATCATCTTGCTCTGCTGGTTCGACCACGGCCAGCCGACGAACGCGAAGAAGGCGATCAGCAGCACGATCGGCGTGGCGAACACGCCGATCGGCTTGATCAGGCGCGTGAGGCTCACGCCGGACGCGAGCCACACGACCATTTCGGAGTCCCGGTACCACCGGGTCAGCACGAACAGGATCGACACGAACAACGTGACGACGAGCATCACGGCGAGATAGCCGATCACGGTGAGGCCGATCAGCACGAGGACGTCCCGCGGATCGATTTCACCGGACGCGGCGTAGCCGACGATGCGGATCATCATCGTCGTGAGCATGATCGTGAGCAGCACCATGAACACGGCGCCAGCCGTATACGCAAGCTCGCGCTGGAGGGAGCGTTCGAAGATCATTCTTGATGAGAAGAGGGCGGGAGGCGGCGCACGCGTGGTGGAGCGCTCGCGCCGCCACGGGAAAAATAGCGGATAATTGCGGCTTTCATCCTTAGCCCAGATTTTATCCGAGGACAAGCGCGATGGACTTTAGCATAAAAGGCTGTGATTGGAGCAAAGGCGAGGCGAAGGGGTTCCTGACCGGGAAGTCCGACTGCATCGTGCTCGGCATCTTCGAGGCGCAGACCCTTTCGGGCGCGGCGCTCGACATCGACACGGCTACCAAGGGGCTGATCTCGCGCGTGGTGAAGGCCGGCGACATGGACGGCAAGCGCGGCAAGACGCTGTTCCTGCACGAAGTGTCGGGCATCGGCGCGTCGCGCGTGCTGCTCGTCGGCCTCGGCAAGCAGGATGCTTTCAATCAGAAAGCCTATAACGATGCAGCGACCGCCGCGTGGCGCGCGCTGCTGGCGACCAAGGTCGTCCAGGTCACGTTCACGCTCGCGCAACTGCCGGTCGACGAGCGCAGCTCCGACTGGGGCGTGCGCGCGGCGATTCTCGCGCTGCGCAACGAGACCTACCGCTTCACGCAGATGAAGAGCAAGCCGGAGCCGGCGTCGCACACGCTCAAGCGCGTCGTGTTCAGCGTCGATCCGTCCGACGAAAAGGCCGCGAAGGTCGCAGTCAAGCAGGCTGTCGCGCTCGCGAACGGGATGGACCTCACCCGCGACCTCGGCAACCTGCCGGGCAACGTCTGCACGCCGACCTACCTCGGCAACACCGCGAAGAAGATCGCGAAGGATTGGGGCCTGAAGGCGGAAGTGCTCGGGCTCAAGCAGATCCAGGCGCTGAAGATGGGCTCGTTCCTGTCGGTCGCGCGCGCGTCGGTCGAACCGCCGCAGTTCATCGTGCTGCACTACCAGGGCGCCGCCGCGAAGGCCGCGCCGGTCGTGCTGGTCGGCAAGGGCATCACGTTCGACACGGGCGGCATCTCGCTGAAGCCGGGCGAGGGCATGGACGAGATGAAGTACGACATGTGCGGCGCCGGTTCCGTGCTCGGCACGATGCGTGCGGTCGCCGAGATGGGCCTGAAGATCAACGTCGTCGCGATCGTGCCGACCTGCGAGAACATGCCGGGCGGCAACGCGACGAAGCCGGGCGACATCGTCACCAGCATGAAGGGCCTGACGATCGAGGTGCTGAACACCGACGCAGAAGGCCGCCTGATCCTGTGCGACGCGCTCACGTATGCCGAGCGCTTCAAGCCGGCCGCCGTGATCGACGTGGCAACGCTGACGGGCGCTTGCGTGATCGCGCTGGGCGGCCACAACAGCGGCCTGTTCTCGACCGACGACGCGCTCGCGGGCGAACTGCTCGACGCGTCGCGCGAGGCGAACGACCCGGCATGGCGCATGCCGCTCGACGACGAGTACCAGGATCAGCTGAAGTCGAATTTCGCGGATCTCGCGAACATCGGCGGGCGCCCGGCCGGCGCCGTGACGGCCGCGTGCTTCCTGTCGCGCTTCACCGACAGCTATCCGTGGGCCCACCTCGACATCGCGGGCACCGCATGGAAGGGCGGTGCGGCGAAGGGCGCGACGGGCCGTCCGGTGCCGTTGCTCGCGCAGTTCCTGATCGACCGCGCCGGCCAGTGATGGCGGTGTTGACGACGCAGCGGGTGCGCGGGCAATGACGCGGATCGATTTCCACTCGAACGTCGGCGATTCGCTCGCGTACGCGTGCCGGCTGCTGCGCAAGGCCTACCAGGCCGGGCAGCCGGTCGTCGTGCTCGCCGAGCCCGCGCGCCTGCGCGCGCTCGACGAGCGGCTCTGGACGTTCTCGCCGTTCGATTTCATCCCGCATTGCGGTGTCGACAGCGAGCACGCAGCCGGCACGCCGATCGTGCTGGCCGCGGATCTCGACCGCGCACCCCATCATCACGTGCTGCTGAACCTCGGCGCGGCCGTGCCCGCGCAGTTCGCCCGCTTCGAGCGTCTGCTCGAAGTGGTCGGCAATGCGCCGGACGAACTGGCCGCGGGCCGCGACCGCTACCGGTTCTACCGCGACCGCGGATACGCGCTGAACAACTACAAGCAGGGCAGCTAGCCGCCACCGTCGACGGAGTGTTCCCGTGACAGAAGCCGATTCATCCTCGATCCCGACGCTGACCGACGTGCTGGTGCCGGGCAAGCCGGTGCCGGCGCGCTCGCCCGCGCCCGACGCACCGCAGCCGGCCGCCAGCGCGGCGATACCGGTGCTCACCGACGTGGTCGTACCGCATACCGCAGGTGCGGCGCCGGCCGATCCCGTGCACAGTGAATTTGACCCCGATTCCGTCGTGGTCGAGCCCGTGCCGACGCCGCACGTGCCGGCGGTCGAACTGCCGGGCGACGTGGCGACCGCTGCCGCGGCGGCGATGGGCGAGACCGATGCGCCGGCCGAACCCGGCGCCGCGGAGCACGTGGTCGCCGAAGACTCGGCGGCGATGAGTGCGCCGCTGCAATCGTCGCTGGCCGACGACGAGGTGCCGCAGCACGCGTTCGCCGCGGTGGCGCATGAGGCGGTCGGGCACGCGCGTGAAGCGCACATGCCGGAGGCCGTCGTACCGGCCGCCGCGCCGCAGCCGGATGTGCAGGCAGCAGCCGGGCTGACGCCGGAAGATGCACAGCACATCGCCGAGCGCCTGCGCAATCGCCTGACGAACTATCTGACCGGGGAAGGGCGCGACGCCATCGAGGCCCGCTGCCGCGACGCGCTGCACGAGCATTCGGCCTGGCTGGTCGGCCAGATCACGCGCGAAGTGGCGCTGGCGCTGGAAACCGAGGTGATGGACTGGGTCCGCGACGCAGTCGACGAAGAGATCGCACGCCGCCGCACCGGTCATTCCGGTTGAGCGCGCAGACGTTCCTGCGAAAAACGGGGTGCGATTCCAGTAAGGGCTGGTGAAACGGCCGGCGAGGTGCGGTTCAGCCGGGGCAGGCCTGCCTGTCGGTGGAACCCCGCACGGCGGCTATCCCCGCCCGGGGCATCCGGTTCAACGCACCGACAGCACCCATTGCGCGAGCGTGTGGGCTTCGGTATTCGTCAGTTGGGTATTGGCGGGCATCGGCACGCTGCCCCATACGCCGACGCTGCCTTTCACGATCGACTGGGCAAGGTAATCGACCGCGTCGCCGCGCGCCGCGTACTTGCCGGCGATGTCGCGGAACGACGGGCCCATCAGCGGCTTGCCGATCGCGTGGCAGGCCATGCAGTTCTTGCGCTGGGCAAGCGCGAGCCCGTCGCCCTGATCGGCACGCGCCGCTGCCCCGCTGCCGATCAGCAGCGTGGCGAGCAGGACGTGCAATATCGTGTGTTTCATGCGGTTCTCCGCCGGCGGGGACGGCCGGCTACATGGTCCGCGCATTATAAAAGCAAAGGGAACGCACGTTTTGCGCGTTCCCCCGGCAGCCATGTTTATCGGGGTCGCATGTTTTGATGCACCCGCGTCAACCCGTGACGGCGCCCTTGTTCGCAGGGCGGGCCAGCGCGGCGAATTTCGCGAGCACGCCGCGCGTGTAGCGTGGCGCCGGCTGTTGCCATGCGGCACGGCGGCGCGCGAGTTCCGCGTCGTCGACGTTCAGTTGCAGCATCAACCGGTGCGCGTCGATCGTGATCGAGTCGCCCTCCTGCACGAGCGCGATCGTGCCGCCGACGAACGCCTCCGGCGCGACGTGGCCGACCACCATGCCCCAGGTCCCGCCCGAGAAGCGGCCGTCCGTGATGAAGCCGACCGATTCGCCGAGCCCCTTGCCGATGATCGCAGACGTCGGCGCGAGCATTTCCGGCATGCCGGGGCCGCCCTGCGGGCCGAGGTAGCGCAGCACGAGGATGTCGCCCGCGCGGATCCGGTCGCCGAGAATCGCATCCATCGCGCTCTGCTCGTCGTCGAACACGCGTGCCGGGCCGGTGATCACCGGGTTCTTCAGGCCGGTGATCTTCGCGACCGCGCCGTCTTCCGCGAGATTGCCTTTCAGGATGGCAAGATGGCCTTCCTTGTACAGTGCGCGGTCGATCGGGAAGATCACGTCCTGGTCCGCGCGCGGCGCGCTCGGCACGTCCTTCAGCTCATCGGCGATCGTGCGGCCGGTGATCGTCATGCAGTCACCGTGCAGCAGCCCCGCGTCGAGCAGGATCTTCAGCACCTGCGGAATCCCGCCGGCCCGATGCAGGTCGGTCGCGACATACTTTCCCGACGGCTTCAGGTCGCAGATCACGGGCACGCGCTTGCGAATGCGCTCGAAGTCGTCGATCGTCCAGTCGACCTCGGCCGCGTGCGCGATCGCGAGATAGTGCAGCACCGCATTGGTCGAGCCGCCGGTCGCCATGATCACCGACACCGCGTTTTCGATCGATTCCTTCGTGATGATGTCGCGCGGCTTCAGGTCGCGCTTCACGGCTTCGACGAGCACGCGTGCCGATTCGGCGGCCGAATCGACCTTCTCCTGGTCGGGGTTCGCCATCGTCGACGAATAGAGCAGCGACATCCCGAGCGCCTCGAACGACGAACTCATCGTGTTCGCGGTGTACATCCCGCCGCACGAACCCGACGTCGGGCAGGCGTTCTGCTCGACGCCTTCGAAATCCTCCTGCGACATCCGGCCCGCGGTGAATTCGCCGACGGCCTCGAACGACGACACGATCGTCAGGTCCCGGCCTTTCCAGTTACCGGGGCGGATCGTGCCGCCGTACACGTAGATGCCCGGCACGTTCAGGCGCGCGAGCGCGATCATCCCGCCCGGCATGTTCTTGTCGCAGCCGCCGACGACGACCACGCCGTCCATCCATTGACCCTGCACGCAGGTCTCGATGCAGTCGGCGATCACTTCGCGCGACACGAGCGAGTACTTCATGCCCTCGGTGCCCATCGACATGCCGTCCGAAATCGTCGGCGTGCCGAAGATCTGCGGGTTCGCGCCGGCCGCCTTCACCGCCGCGACGGCCGCGTCCGACAGGCGCTGCAGGCCGGAATTGCACGGCGTGATCGTCGAATGGCCGTTCGCGATGCCGACCATCGGCTTGTCGAAATCGTCCTTCTGGTAGCCGAGTGCGTAATACATCGAGCGGTTCGGCGAGCGTGCCACGCCTTGCGTGATGTGCTTCGAGCGACGGTTGTAAGCCATGGGGGACTCCATCGTTTGTCTGGGCAACGCCGGTGAACGGCGCGCCGGTTCGGATCAATCAAGAATGGAGTGTCCGGATTGGGATGTCCAATATATTATTTGTCGGTTATTAAGTCGTTTCACGAATGAGAGAGGCATGGCCGATCCGACTCCCGATCTGCGCCAGTGGCGCTATTTCGCGACCGTCGCCGACGAGCGGCATTTCGGTCGAGCGGCCGAGCGCCTGTCGATGACGCAGCCGCCGCTGTCGCAGGCGATCCGCGCGCTGGAGGACGCGCTCGGCGTCGCGCTGTTCGTGCGTACCAAGCGCTCGGTGGCGCTGACGGCGGTCGGGGCGGCGCTGTTGCCCGACGTGCGCCGGCTGCTGGCGTCGGCCGATGCGTTGCCGCCGCTTGCGCGACGGCTCGCGCGCGGCGAGGCCGGTTCGCTGTCGCTCGCGTTCGTGTCGACCGCCGATTACGGGCTGCTGCCTGCGCTGCTGCGCGCGTTCGGCGCGCGCTATCCGCAGGTGCGGCTGCAACTCGCGGAGGCGACGAGCGACGTGCAGATCGACGAACTCGTCGCCGGCCGCATCGACGCGGGGCTCGTCATTCCGCCCGTGCCGCCGCGCCACGCGGCCGGGCTGTCGTACCTGCCCGTCGTGCGCGAGCCGCTGGTGGTCGCAATGCCGGCGGCAGCGAGCGACGCGCCTGAAGACGAGCCTGTCCGTCTCGCGGAGGTCGCCGCGTTGCCGCTCGTGATCTTTCCGCGTCGTTTGGCGCCCGGCTTTTATGACATCATTACGGGCTGCTACGGCGCGGCGGGGGAAACCCCGCGCATCGGCCAGGAGGCGATCCAGATGCAGACGATCGTCAGCCTCGTGTCGGCCGGCATGGGCGTCGCACTGGTGCCGCAATCGCTGCGTAACCTGCGGCGCACCGGCGTGGTCTACCGGCCGCTCGCCGGTCGCGCACCGGTCGTCGAGACGGGCCTCGTGTGGCGCACCGGCGACGTGAGCCCCGTGCTGGCCGGCTTCATCGACGTCGTGCGCGCGCAGGGCCTCGCCACGTGACGTGAACGATGACGCGCCGGTGCCGTCCAACGCGCGGTGCTGCGCGTTTGCGACGGCCGTACCGCATTCGAAAACTTCTTCGCTAACCCATGATCATTCACCCGAATTTCGACCCCGTTGCGATCCATCTCGGGCCGCTGGCCGTGCGCTGGTACGGGCTCATGTATCTCGTCGGCTTCATCGCGGCGATCGTCGTCGGCCGGATCCGCCTGAAGCTGCCGCATGTCGCGGCGCAGGGCTGGACCGCGAAGGACATCGACGACATGATGTTCTACGGCGTGCTCGGCACCGTGCTCGGCGGCCGGCTCGGCTATGTGCTGTTCTACAAGGCCGATTTCTACTTTTCGCATCCGCTCGACGTGTTCAAGGTGTGGGAAGGCGGTATGTCGTTTCACGGCGGCTTCCTCGGCGTGACGCTTGCGATGATGCTGTTCGCGTGGCAGCGCAAGCGCCACTGGCTGCAGGTCACCGATTTCGTCGCGCCGATGGTGCCGACGGGGCTCGCGGCCGGGCGGCTCGGCAACTTCATCAACGGCGAACTGTGGGGCCGCGTGACCGATCCGTCCGCACCGTGGGCGATGCTGTTCCCGGGTGCGATGCGCGACGATGCGGCATGGTTGCCGAAGCATCCGGAGCTCGTCGAGAAGTGGCATCTCGCCGACGTGTTCATGCAATACCAGATGCTGCCGCGCCATCCTTCGCAGCTTTACGAAATCGCGCTCGAAGGCATCGCGCTGTTCTTCGCGCTGTTCTTCTTCGCGCGCAAGTCGCGGCCGATGGGCGCCATTTCCGCGCTGTTCCTGATCGGCTACGGCCTCGCACGCTTCACGGTCGAGTTCGCGCGCGAGCCCGACGACTTCCTCGGCCTGCTCGCGCTCGGCCTGTCGATGGGGCAGTGGCTGTCGCTGCCGATGATCCTCGGGGGCATCGCGCTGATGGTCTGGGCGTATCGCCGCCGCGCGGTGAGTGCTGCTGCGTGATGCGATGCCGATGCAGGTCAATGAAAAACGCCGGCTCGAGGGCCGGCGTTTTTCATTTCGGACTGCCGTGCGCTGTGCGTTACTTCATCTGCACGGAGCCGTTGACGGTGACCGACACGGTGGCCTTGCCGCCTTCGACCGCGATCGGTGCGCTCATCTTCGCGCTGTCCATCGGCGCCGCGGCCATCGCCATCATGCGCGGGTACGGCTGCACGTTGCGGCCGCCGCCGACGTTCACGTCGCGGATCGTGTAGCTACCGTAACCGAATGCCTTCGCCGCTTCGTCCGCGCGGGCGCGGAACGACTTGATCGCTTCGGTCGTGAGCTTCTGCTCGGCCGCGCGCTGCGCTTCGGGCGACAGCGAGAACTCGACGTTCGCGACCTGCATCAGGTTCGACAACTGGCCCGCAAGCTTCGACGCTGCAGCGAAATCGCGCGATTCGAGCGCGACCTCGGTGCGACCGCGCCATGCCGAGATCTTGCCGTCGCGATCGGTGCTCGGATAGACGGAGAATGCACCCGTGTGTGCAGTGACGCCCGATACGCCCTTTGCCTGCGACAGGGCCGCGTCGGCGCGCTGGTTCAACTGCGCGGTGAGGCTGCCCGGATCCTTGGCCTGCTGCTCGTAGAACAGCGTGATGTGGATGATGTCCTGCGGCACGTCGGCGCTGGCTTGCGACGACAGCGACAGCACGCCTGCCGGCTCCGGAAAGTGCGGGTTCGCGGTTTGCGCGTGTGCGGTGGACGACGCGAGCGTCAGCGCGACGGGAACGGCGGCGGCCAGGGCGAGCGACAGCGCGAGTGCGGATTTCTTGGTCATTGTTGGACTCCTTGTGCGAGGGCGTGCACGCGGATTGCGCGTGCACGACGCGGGCGACCCGCGCGACGAAAAAAACGGCAGCCGGCCCGATCGGCCGACAGCGGTTGCTTAGGCTGCGCGAAAGTGCCGCGAGTTCCGTGGCGGCGGTGCGTACTGACCAGATTTGACCTTTGGCGTACGCCTACTTCATCAGCTTTTCGGTGATGAACCGCCATTCGGCGCGCGTGACGGGTGTGATCGACAGCCGGTTGCCGCGTGCGAGCACGCGCATGTCGGCGAGTTCGTCGTGTTCGCGCAGCGCGGCAAGCGGCACGAGCGGCGATTTCTTCACGTAGCGCACGTCGACGAGCAGCCAGCGCGGTGCTTCCTGAGTCGACTTCTGGTCGTAATAGGGGCTTTTCGGATCGAACTGCGTGGGATCGGGGTAGGGTGTCGACGACACTTCGGCGAGGCCCGCGATGCCCGGCTCGGGGCAACTCGAGTGATAGAACAGCACGCCGTCGCCGATCTTCATCGTGTCGCGCATGAAATTGCGTGCCTGATAATTGCGCACGCCGGTCCACGGCAGCGAGCGCTGCGGTGCGTTGGCGAGATCGTCGATGCTTGCTTCGTCCGGTTCGGACTTCATCAGCCAGTATTGCATGGATCGTGATCGACGCAGAAAGAGGCTGCTACAAAAGAAAACGGCACCGGGCTTTGCCCGATGCCGTTGGATAGGCCCCCGCCTTGGCCGCTAGGCCGGCATCCTGAACCTGAGGTTCAGAATTGGTCGCAGTTAGCAGCACTTCGGGTACATCAGACAGAGTGACGCGCGCGCCCGTGCTACAAATTTCCGCAACCGTGCACATGGCATTGGTTCAAGGAATATATGACCTTGGCGAACCAGGCAGGGAAGCTGACTGAACTGTGTTTCGTTGCGCCAATTTGACCACCGTTGATCGCCGAGATCAAGGGGAATCGACGCATCGATCAAACGTTACTGCGTCTCGTGCTGTGCGAGCACCGCGCCGAGCTGTTCGTTCATCTGATGCATTGTACGACGGATTTCTTCCGCCGGAAATGCTTCACCGTGCCGCACGCTCGTTTGCAGCCGCAGCAGTTCGGACGCGAGCGACAGCGCCGCCATCACGGCGATGCGATCGGTGCCGCGTACCGAACTGTTCGAGCGGATTTTCGACATTTCGGCGTCGACGCGCGCGACCGCTTCGAGCAGCGCCGCTTCGGTCTCGGCCGAACAGGCGAGCCGATAGGCCTGACCGAGAATCGAGACTTCGATCTGCTTGGTGCTCATGCATGTTCTCCGTGGCTGGCCGCTTCATCGCCATCCGTACGCGCCTGCGCATCCAGCAGGTCGAGCTGGTTGTCGGCTTGCTCCGCGCTTTTCGAGCGCGGCAGCTTTTCGAGAATCGCGTTCAGTTTCACCTGGGCGTCGTCGATCTTTGCCGACAGCGTGTCGCGCTCGGCCGCAAGCGCATTGCGTTCGTCGCGCAGTTGCGCGAGTTCCGTGCGGACTGCGTCCGCATCCGCGCGCAATTGCGCGACCTGCTCCTCGAGCGCGAGCCGTTCCGAGTGATAGCGCTTGTTCAGCGAAATCAGACGGCCAATATTTTGAGATAGAGTTTCGAGTTCGTTGAGCATTTGCTGCGTCCTCTAAAGACCCAGCATTTTAGCGCGGAATAACGCGCAATCCGACATCTGTAACGTTTCCAGTCGTAACACCCCTGCTTCTTGCCGCGAATCGGCGCTGCCCGTGCGTGTCCGGACGCTTCCTTGACGCTCGCGCGACCCGCTCCTAAACTGGCGCCGCCTCGGTGCTCGCGCGTGGAACGCGCGGTTAAACGGGAAGCAGGGCGCGGGCGCCGGAAGCCCGCCAACCTGCGCTGCCCCCGCAACGGTAAGCGGCCGCGTCCGATGACGCAGGCCGGCTCGGGCGCGTTTCGCGTGCAGGCTTCGCATGCGGCGCGGGCCACTGCGCGTCATCGCGCGGGAAGGCGAGCCGGACCGCCGCCAGCCCGGATACCGGCCGAGACGGGGAGCCCGCACGGGCTTCGTGACGCGCGGCCTGCGGGGAGGCGGGGCGCGCAATGCTTCACGGAATCTTCTTCGATGCTGACCCCAATCGTCCGCGCGGCGCTCGAGTCACGACCGGCCGGCAGCCGCAAGCGGGTGCGCCGCACGTCGTATGTGATGGCGTGCGCGGCATGAGCGCCGCGCGCGCCACCGCGATCTGGGCCGCGCTGGCCGCGGCGGTCGCGCTGCTGTTCGTCGCGTCGCTGTCGATCGGCAGCGTGCCGATGTCGCCTTGGCAGGCGCTCGCGTCGCTCGTGCCGCATGGCGGCGACGCACTGTTCGCCGACATCGTCCGCACGCTGCACCTGCCGCGCGCGCTCGCGGGCTTCGCATGCGGCGCGCTGCTTGCGCTGGCCGGCGCATTGTTGCAGGTGCTGCTGCA
>NZ_JAAGPP010000110.1:0-237 GCF_017104975.1 Burkholderia sp. Ac-20344 | reverse complement strand
AAAAAAAAAAAATTTAATACAGCAAGTCGATCATCTATCCAATGCACTAGGAGTAAGAATAACAATCACCGAACAGTAGTTGACTTTTGTGTGAACGTAGTTGCGTGATGGGTTGTAGATGTAGTTGAGATATTGGATACTTCCACCTGTCTTATCTTAGATGCTGTAGTTTGCTTCTTATCTATAGTCGTCCATGACCAATCTCAGTGACCTAGCTCGAGTTGACTTCTATCATCA